>JAFQUE010000003.1 GCA_017408685.1 Bacteroidaceae bacterium
AACGGCAAGAATAAAACGACCGAGGGATGTTGCTTGCAACTCGCAAGCAAAGTTTTATTCGACTTGTGAACTCTGTGCCGGGCTTTTTGGTCCTTTTGAGCCCAAAAGGACATGAAAGCAAGAGTTGAAGAAAAATACAAGTAAACAATTAAGGTTGATGACTGCCGTAGAATATCAGACGAGCAAAAGCGAGTAAGAACCTCTAAAACAGTTCAACGTAAAAAGTTGGGGAGATACTCCTGTAATGACATGGAAATGGGAATAGATATAAGTCTTATATTCTTCAACACAACTTACCCTTAATCTGTTACCATATATTCTTTTTGTAGTCGTTCTTACTGATCAGTAAGAACCTCTAAACAGTATTCCCTAACAATCAGATAAAAAAGCGAGTGCCTGAGCACTCGCCTATGGGGTGGGTAAGCTACCTACATCGCGCCGCTACAACCAACTACCTTTGCTGCGGTCAAGCCCTGGAGGATTCGCTAGGAGCTGGCCGTATAGGACTTACCCATACGTTTTCGTTAATCTTGCGCAAAGGTAGGAAAAAAAAATGAGGATACAAATAATCATCATTCTTTTTTAACATATTGATGTGCGGGAGCGGTATTTTTATTACCTTTGCAGGCAGAAACAGAGACAACAGCCAGCCGGTCTGTCGCCGTTGCCGCAAGGCAAAGGAGGAAAGTCCGGGCAGCACAGAGCACTCCACTTCCTAACAGAAAGGCGCCTGCGAAGGCGGAGTAACGCAGAAGAAAATAACCGCCCCTCATGCGGGGTAAGGGTGAGAAGGTGGGGTAAGAGCCCACCGGCCGTGCAGCGATGTACGGGCCGTGTGTCTTGGAGGCTGCAAGTTCATGTAAACCGGTGTTTGAGGGTTGCTCGCCCAAGCCGGAGGGTAGAACGCTTTAGCATGTATGGCGACACACTGCATAGATGAATGACAGACACCCCGCAAGGGGCACAGAACCCGGCTTACAGGCTGACTGTTACACAAAGTGGGTGACCCAAAAGTAAAATGGGTCACCCACTTCTGTAGGGAGGTTGGAACTTTCAGTTTTCAACTTTCAGCTTTCAGTTTTCCGCTTCCCTCTACCTCCACCTCGGAACTTGCCACGGTAAGCAAGTGGTCGCCTTCAAGCAGTTTCAGCGAACCATCGGGCACCATATACTTTTCGTCACGCTTTACAAGCATTACCAAGACGCCCCTTGGAAGAGCAAGAGCCTGCAATGTATCTCCTTTCTCTTCAATGAGTTCTGCCGTTACAGTTATTTCGCTCAATTCACCGGCCTCTTCGGGCAATTCAACATCAAAATGATTCTTTTCTGCCGGCGGCAACAGAAGTTTCAGTTTGCCGGCAGCCATTGCAATTGTACCGCCTTGCAGAACAAGAGAGAGCAAGGTAATAAAGAATACAATATTGAATATATCACTGCTTCCAGGCACATTCTCCACCACAGGATACATTGCAAAGATGATTGGTACAGCCCCTCTAAGTCCCACCCATGAGACAAAGACTTTGGAACTTATACCTATGTTCTTGAATGGCAGCAGCGAGATAAACACACTAAGAGGGCGTGCGAACAACATCATGAACACACCGATAAGCAAGGCTGCAACGGCTGTTTTCCACATCTCACTGGGGTCAACAAGCAGACCTAATAGCAAGAACATGCATATCTGCACAATCCATGTAAGCCCATCGAAGAAGGCCGACACCTGCTTACGGTTCTTCATTTTGTTGTTGCCTACGATGATACCTGCCATATACACAGCAAGATAACCGTTGCCACCCAACATATCGGTAATTGCAAAGGTAAAGAACACAATGCTCATAAGCATGATTGAATAGAGCGGAATATTATTCAGGTTCACCTTCTTCATGCACCATACAGTAGCAAAACCGGCACCGGCACCAATCATGGCACCGGCAGCAAACTGCTGCACAAGTATCGTCAATGAGTTCACCACAAGTTCGGGGACATTGAGTGTGGAGAGGTCAGTATTCCCCACACTCAACGCCAACTGTATGAGCACAATTGTAAGGATATACGCCATGGGGTCATTGCTTCCGCTTTCAAGTTCCAACATTGGCTGCAGATTGTTCTTGAGTCTCATATTCTTTCCTCGTAGAATATTGAATACCGTAGCCGAATCGGTTGATGACATTGTCGCAGCAAGCAGAAAGCAAGTAATGAGCGGCAGTTCAAACGACAGCAGTTCCCACTGCGAAAGGCCGAAGATAAAAGCACCCGTAAAGGCAGTTGTGAGCAACACACCTACGGTTGAAAGCACAAGACCGGGACCAAAGACCGGTTTAATGTCACTTATCCTCGTCTCCACTCCACCTGTAAAAAGAATTACACACAAGGCAACCATACCCACGAACTGCGCCTGCCCCACATTGTCGAACTCTATTCCCAAGCCATCACTGCCGAAGAGCATTCCGGCAACAAGGAACAACAGCAATGTCGGCATGCCGAAACGGCCGCCCGCCTTGGTGATGAGAATACTGCAGAATATGAGTATTGAACCTACAAAAAGTATGTTTTCCGATGTAAAAGATATCATATACAAAATTCTTTACGGTGCACACACCACACCCTTTATCAATACAACTGTATGAGCAACAGTCCGGTGCCTATTGCAACGACTGTTGCTACAAGCCCCGGCATCATGAACGAATGGTTGAGCACCCACCGTCCAATCCTTGTGGTACCCGTGCGGTCAAAGTTTATGGCAGCAACCAACGTAGGATAGTTTGGAATAAAGAAGTAACCGTTCACAGCCGGGAACAATGCTATGAGCATCATAGGGGATATGCTAAGCGCAACGCCAAGCGGAACTATGGCGCGCACTGTCGCTGCCTGACTGTAGAGCAATATCGACATCACGAACAGCGCAATACCGAAGAGCCATGGCATTTCGGTAACGACACCTTCAATGGCACTCTTCAGTTCCACAATGTTACCGGCGATGAACGTATCGCCCATCCAGGCAATACCGAAAATCGCCACTACGGCCTGCATACCGGCCGAAAATACGCTGCCTTGAGCCGCTTTCAGTCCATTGGTGCGTGTAATAATGAGTATGAGTGCTGCAGTCGCAAGCATGAGCATTTCAATTATGAGTGGCATTCCCACTTGAACACCATCAAATGATGGACGGAGCGACGGGACAGAACCGAAAAGGACGATGAGCAATGTGGCACCTATGAAAAGGATTACCGAAGTACAGGCCTTGAACATATTGTCGGCCCCTTTCAGTTCAACATGCTTGACATCAAGTTCACCGCTCTTGAGACGACGCTGGTATTCAGGGTCATCGACAAGGTTCTTACCGACTCTCATAGAGAACAGAGCACCCACAAGAACACCTGCCAGAGTAGCAGGGATACTCACTTTCAGAATATCGAACAGAGTAATGTCGTAACCGGCAAGCAACCCGAGCAAGGCTACTGTGGCAGCCGAAATGGGTGAGGCTGTGATAGCCTGCTGCGACGCAATGACCGCAATGCCGAGCGGGCGTTCGGGACGTATCTTCGTCTCCGTCGCGACCTCGGCAATCACCGGCAGCACCGAATAGGCGACATGCCCTGTTCCGGCCAGGAAAGTAAAGGTATATGTCACAAGCGGAGCAAGTATTGTCACATACTGCGGAGAAGAGCGCAAGATTTTCTCGGCCACCTTCACCATATAATCAAGACCGCCAGCCGCCTGCATGCAGGCGGCTGCGGAAATGACAGCGGCAATCATCATCATAACATCGATAGGAAGTTCGCCGGGCTGCAGACCAAACACAAAGGTCAAGACTGCGACACCCAGACCACCCATGACACCAAGACCTATTCCGCCAAGACGTGCACCTATGATTATGCACACAAGCACAATCAGCAATTCAACAAAAACCATCAGCAACAGATTTTAGTCCCTTGTCAAAAGATAGGCAACTGGTAAATGAATCCTAATGCCACTCTCTGGGTGCAGTTGTCCTTCGAACCGGCAACCTTTGCCCTTTCGGTATAAAGATTATTCTGACCCACATAAGTAAGGAAGAAGTGCAGATTGGTATCCATGGGATAATACTCGACACCGGCCACATACCCTATCGATGTACGGTAGTTGCCTTTGCCGTACCCTTCGGCAGCCTTGAACTCTCCTGCGGTATCGAACATACCTTTTGCAAAGAGATTCCACTTGGGACTTAAACGGTAGTTTATTTTTGCCACTACCGAATTGTACATCGCATTGAACCTGTTATGGCCGCCCTGCTTACCAAGGATATTGGTCATTATGCCCTTGCGGTCAACCTGTTCAAGAGAACTCATGAGGTCTATGTACATGTTGCAGTTCTTTGAAAAGTTGAACTGGTTACCCAATGCCACATAATACATGTATTTGCCATGCGTCTCCTCCATAAGCGAAGCCGACCAGCGTGTCTGCCACACATTAGAGAACATGTTGGCATTCCAGTTGAGGCTGTATACAAGCGGCAGACGGCTCTCCTCAAGCCCAGGACCATATGTTGCCTCCTGTGAACCGTTGCGACTGTCGAGAATCTGGAACTGCAGCTGCTGACTCGGAGTTATGTCATATGTAAGCGTAACACCGGTCATAAAGTTGCTCATATTGTTGATAATCTCGCTGTACTGGTATATTTCAATGGGATTTGCGTCAAACTCAAAACCGCCGTATGCAGCACACTGCTTACCGGCATACAATGAGAAGTGTTTGTTCAGTTGAACTCCGATATATGCAAGGTCAATGGAGTTAGGCAGATTATCAACCATGCCTTCTCCGTCATTGCTGCGGTTAAGGCGCTGGCGCCAACGGTACGATAGCCAACTGTTCACATTTCCTTTGGCTTCAATGCGCAACTGTTTCATCTCAAAAGCCCCCTGGCTGAGCCCGTTGCGGCCATCCTGGTTGAATTTTGCATTGAACGCCCCATGCATGTTCATATAAAGATTGAACCAGTCGTTCTTCTTCTCAATCTTCGATACCCGCTCAAAAAGCGACTTCTCATCATCCGGTGCCATAGCATTACGCGATGTCACCTGCGCCTGAGCAACAGTTGCCGCAAGCAACAACAGCGCAAACAGAGTGTTTCTCATCTTCATAGCAGACTGTTATTAGTAGTTATTGAAATATTTCTGAATTACTCTCCAGTCGTCGGTCTGTGTCAGCGCAAGCATGAGCAGTATGCGTGCCTTCTGCGGATTCAGGCCCCATGAAGCGACAAACCGGTACTTATTGTCATCCACCTCGGCATCCAATGTCGTCGCGCCTGTTGGCACACGGCTTGAACGTACCACTATGATACCGGCCTGGCGCGCTTTCTCAAGTTCAGGGAACACATTCTTGTGGATGTTGCCGTTACCAACACCCGCATATACAATGCCTTTATAGTTCTTCTCAATCATCATATCAATGACATCACCCTCTACATTGGAGTATCCATAAGCAATTCCCACCTTTGGAAGCACCTTGAGACCGTCAATATTGAAATGAGGGGTTCTCGGTTCGGCATGCAATGTACCATCATGGACATAATCGACACACTGGCCGCTGTAGTTCGCGGGTGCATGATAGTAGAATACCTCCCCATTATGGATATACCCCAAAGCACCTGCATTAGGCGACTGGAACGTCTCGACACTTGTTGTGTTTGTCTTTGTAACATCTGCCGCACCGTAAACCTTGCCGTTCATGCACACAAGTACACCGCGATTCTTTGAAGCAGGCGAAGCGGCTGTAACCACGGCATTATAGAGGTTTGCAGGGCCGTCGGCACTTATTGCGGTCGAAGGACGCATTGCCCCCACAAGAACTACCGGTTTGCTGCTGTTGACTACAAGACTGAGAAAGAAGGCCGTCTCCTCCATGGTGTCGGTTCCGTGAGTGATGACAACACCGTTCACATCGGCACGTGCAAGCAGTTCATTAACCCTCTTTGCAAGTACAAGCCACACCTCGTCGCTCATATCCTGCGAACCTATGTTCACTACCTGTTCGCCTTCCACATTGGCAACATCCTTTATTGCAGGCACAGCGTCAAGCAATGTTCCTATAGCCACCTGACCGGCCGAGTAGTTACTTTTTGTAGCCGAAGAGCCCGAACCGGCTATTGTCCCGCCTGTTGCAAGAATATACACCTTCGGCAACTCACGGGCCATCACTGCAACTGCCACAAGCAACATGGCAGAGAGCAGACTGAATCTTTTAAGGAAATTCATAATACGATTGTTTTAGTTATGGTTATTTCAATATCTACAATTCAAAACAGCGCAAGGCATAGTTTTGTTGCACCGTCAGAAGATTGACTCGTCGGTCATTGTCGTCAACTGCTCCAGCGCCTTCATTCCCATTACAGAGTTCCCCTTGCTGTTGAGTCTGGGACTCCACACGGCAACAGAATAGCGCATGGGGCATATTGCTGCAATTCCTCCACCTACACCGCTTTTTCCGGGCAAACCCACAAGATAGGAGAACTCCCCGGCCTCATCATAGAAACCGCATGTCTGCATGATTGCATTCAAGCGCTTTATTTGCGAACGGGTAAGTTCTATTCCGGCGTAGCGGAACGGTTCGGCATGGTCGGCCAACGCCAGAAAGGCCTTCGCCAATTCACGGCAGTTCATCTCAACAGAACATGTAAGGAAATAGAGCCGCAACACCTCTTCGACATCACACTCTATGTTCCGGTGATATTTGAGCAAGTTGGCAATGGCCGCATTAAGATAGGCAGTCTCGCGTTCCGAGCGTGCAACCTGTTCGTTGTAAACGACATTTTCGCTTCCGCTGAGAGCACGGAGGAACCCGATAAATCTTTCTGCCGGATTCTCAAAAGAGGTAAGCAGTATGTCGACAACCACCATAGCACCGGCATTAATGAAAGGGTTGCGCGGAATACCGTGTTCCACCTCAAGTTGCACAAGAGAGTTGAACGCAGTACCCGAAGGTTCCTTTCCCACTCTTGACCACAGGGTTTCACCCTTTACCGAAAGTGCCATGGCAAGGGCGAACACCTTTGATATACTCTGTATTGAAAAGCGTTCGGCATAGTCCCCTACTTCATAGACGCCGCCTTCAATGGTATTAAGGCATATTCCGAACTTGTCAGGGTTAACCTTTGCAAGTTCAGGAATGTAATCGGCCACCTTACCCACATTTGAATAAGATTTTACAGATTTGTATATATCCTCTAAAATAGTCCTGTAATCCATTCTAATATTTTCAGCAACATCATTGAGTGCAAAAATAACATTTTTTCCGAACAAAAACTGATACACGGGCAATAAGGTTCAATAAAATTTGCTTTGTGGAGACAATATCCCTATCTTCGCAATAACCATATGAACTTATGTCGATAATTGAGATAACATCACTGACCCACCCCGGTGTCAGTATCTTCAGTACCCTGACCGAGGCACAGTTGCGCATGAAACGTGAAGGCGAACAGGGAATATTCATTGCCGAAAGTCCCAAAGTGATAAACGTTGCACTAAATGCCGGCTATCGGCCGCTTGCTCTGCTGTGCGAAAAGAGACACATTTCAGGCGACGCTGCCGGAATCATTGCCCGCTGCGGTGACATGCCGGTATACACAGGTGAGCGCGAATTGCTGTCAAACCTCACCGGTTTTACCCTTACCCGCGGTGTACTCTGCGCAATGCAACGCCCTGCAGAGCCCGACATTGCAGATATCTGCAGCACAGCCCGGCGCATTGTTGTCATCGACGGTGTGGTTGATACCACAAACATCGGAGCAATCTTCCGCAGTGCCGCAGCACTTGGAATTGACGCAGTGCTGCTCACCCGCAACTCATGCGACCCGCTCAACCGTCGCGCAGTAAGAGTATCCATGGGAAGTGTGTTTCTTGTTCCATGGACATGGCTCGACGGCGGAATAGCCAGGCTCCACCAACTTGGTTTCACAACCGCGGCCATGGCGCTCACCGATGATTCCATTTCCATTGCCGACCCGCGGCTCACCAAGTGCAGCCGTCTTGCCATAATCATGGGTACCGAAGGCGACGGACTGCCCGAAGAAACAATCAAGGCAGCAGACCACATAGTCAAAATACCAATGTCGAACAATGTCGATTCGCTAAATGTCGCAGCAGCAGCCGCCGTTGCTTTTTGGGAGTTAAGGAGCAGGGATTGACATACACGGACAGACGCGGAAGGCAAGCAACTATTATTTTCCAAGTTTCCAAGTTTCATTCCTTGTTTCTCGCAAGTTATTCTTATATTTGCAAAAAAGAATTTTATTTATAATTAATTAAATCATAATCATGAAAAACAGAATTCTATTCCTGCTGGCAGTAATTTGCTTTGCATTTGTGGCAAACGTATCTGCAGCCGACAAGAACAAGAAGCCTTTTGTAATTCCTGAACTCCGTGAATGGAAAGGTGCAACAGGCGAGTTCACAATCACACAGGAGACAAAGATTGTCTACCCCAAGAAGAATGCTGCACTTGCCGAGGTTGCAATACAGTTTGCAAGTGACTACAAAAAGATGACAGGCGTTGAACTTCAGGTTATTGAGGGCAAGTCATCAAAGGGTGACATTGTATTTTCTGTAAAGAACAACAAGAAACTCGGCAATGAAGGCTACACAATCAGCATTGCAAACAAAGTTGAGATTGCAGCAGCTACACCACGTGCTGCAATGTGGGCTACACGCACTATCCTGCAGATTGCAGAGCAGAATGCAAATACTCTTCCAAAGGGCAACATCGTTGACTACCCCGATTATGAAATGCGCAGTTTCATGCTCGATTGCGGACGCAAGTTCATCCCCATCAGTTTCCTTCATGAATATGTTGACTTCATGTCATACTACAAGATGAATACATTCCACATCCACCTGAACGACAACGCTTTCAAGCAGTACTTCAACCATGATTGGGCAAAGACTCCATCAGGTTTCCGCCTTGAGAGTGACCTCTTCCCCGGCCTCACATCACGCGACGGTTACTACACCAAGGAGGAGTTCATTGAACTTCAGAAGCACGCTGAGCGCGTAGGTGTTGAGATTATCCCTGAGATTGATGTACCCGCTCACTCACTGGCATTCGTACACTACCGCCCCGAATTGGGCAGCAAAGAGTATGGCCTTGACCACCTTGACCTCTTCAACCCAGGCACATATACATTCATCGACTCACTCTTCATGGAGTACCTTGGCGGCGATGAGCCTGTATTCCGCGGCCCACGTTTCCACGTAGGTACCGACGAGTACTCTAACCGTGACACAGCTGTTGTTGAGAAGTTCCGCTACTTCACTGATTTCTGTATCCGCACAGCAGAGAAGTATGGCAAGCAGGCTTGCGTTTGGGGTGCGCTCACACACGCAAAGGGCAACACACCTGTAAAGGTTGACAATGTGCTCATGTATGAGTGGTACAACGGCTATGCAAATCCGACTGACATGATTAACCTTGGTTATGATGTAATAAGCATTCCCGACGGTTTAACATACATTGTACCCGCAGCAGGCTACTATTACGATTACCTCAACTGCAACTACCTCTATAACAACTGGACACCGGCAATTATCGGCAATCAGACATTCGAAGAGAAGCACCCGAAAATCAAGGGCGGTTCATTCGCAGTATGGAACGACCACGCCGGCAACGGTATCAGTTGCAAGGACATCCACTACCGCGTGTTCCCTGCAATGCAGACTATGGCCGTAAAGATGTGGACCGGTGCAAAACCGGCAGTTCCCTTTGAGGAGTTCGACAAGGCACGCCTTGCCCTGAGCGACGCTCCGGGCCTAAACATCGCCGGTCGTTTCAGCGGCGAGAAGAGAACCCTTGTTGAAGTTCCTGCACTCAAGCCCGCAACAGACCTTGTAAAGAACACAGGCATTAGAGAAGTTGGATATGATTACAGCGTGTCATTCGACATCGACTATACAAAGGAGTGCCCGGGTACCGTATTGACAACTTCACGCGACGCGGTGTTCTACATTGCCGACCCCGTTAGCGGCAAACTCGGTTTCTCACGCGACGGTTACCTCATGACCTTCAACTACAGTTTCTTCCCAGGTGAGAAGGCACACGTTACAATCAGCGGTAACCAGCAGGTTACAAAACTCTTCGTAAACGGCAAACTGGTTGAGACACTCGACAAGCAGACACTCTACCACAACGAGGGCGGCAAGGACAAGATGTACTACGTGCGCACACTTGTGTTCCCGCTTGAAAAGACAGGTAACTTCAAGAGCAAGGTTACAAACTTCAAGGTTGAGAACGTTTGTAAATAAAATCATTACCACATAGTTAACAACGGTGGGTGGCCTGAAAGAAAATGGGCCACCCGCTTTTTGTATAGCGGTTGGATATAAAGATGTAGTTTAAGACCCTACAGAACATTTCACTAATATATATGTTTAAATTTCAATATTGACATTACCGTAATTTTGTTTTTTGTACATATATATTGAAACGTTTATGAGAAGAATTCACATCTTTGCAGCAACAATGCTGCTTGCAACCGTAATCGGTGCCAATGCGCAGGATAAGGACCATGGACCAAAAGGCAAGGCCATAGTACAGATTTACACCAATTTCCACAGCGGGTTCGGTGCAGTGAATGACGACCGCGGGTTCGCGCTCGACCGCAGTTACATAGGCTACGAGTATAACTTTAAGAGAGGCATTACAATAAAAGGAGTTCTTGACATAGGGCAATCGAGCGACGTTGATGATTACCAACGTATTGCTTATATAAAGAATGCATTTATAGGTTGGAATTGGAGGGGATTGACACTGGGTGGCGGTCTCATACCCACCACACAGTTCAGTTACCAGGAGAATTTCTGGGGTTACCGATATGTTTACAGGTCATTCCAGGATATTTACAGGTTCGGCAGCAGCGCCGACTTAGGCATTTCGGTAGCGTACCGCTTTGCGCGATGGATTGAAGCCGATGTCATAATCGCAAATGGCGAAGGATTCAGGCAGGTACAGGTAAGCGACGGGCTTCTCTATGGCATTGGAACGACCATAATGCCATTCAAAGGAATGTCTTTGAGGTTATATGCAGGAATGAACGAGGGCACCGACGGAGCAAAGGACATCATCAACTACGCAATGTTCGCAGGATACAAGCACCGTTATTTTTCATTGGGTGTGGAGTACAATATTATGCGCAACAGCAATCACATGGCAGGAAAACACCTCTATGGTTTCTCGCTTTTCGCAACGGGAAGCCCCATCAGTTGGTTGAGCATATATGCCCGCACAGACGGACTCATGTCAAGCGACAGTTGGAACGAACTGGAAGACGAGGTTACTGTTGTTGCGGGAGTAGAGTTCAAATTAGGAAGATATGTAAAGATTGCGCCTAACTTTAGAATGGCTGTTCCAAAGGCCGAGACTATGCCAAACCGTTATTATGGATACATAAGTTGCAGTTTCGGACTGTAAAACAAATATCTCGCAACGGAAAAGTGGGTGACCCAAAAGTAAAATGGGTCACCCACGTCTGTAGGGAGATTGGATAAAAAGAGCCTTTTTAGTCAGCCTCTACCATACGGGTGCGGAACGACTCACGTGCCTTGCGTACATAGAGCCTGACGACGTCGGCAGGCAACTTTGAATCACGCACAAAAGTGCGCGTGCGTTCCGGAAATTTCGCAAGTGCAGTCGCAAGCAACCAAGCAACACCCATGCGTACATAATAGGGTGAGACGCCTTGCACACTACCCTCTTGTATGGTTTTCGGTTTACCCTTGATGGTACGGTACTGTGATACTATGTCATTGAACGGGAGAGTCTCCAACCTGTCAAAGACCTTGCCTACCCACCCGTCACAAAGCAGATAGCACATAGAAGTCACCAAGGCAAAACGTACCTCGAATTCGCGTTTGGAAGCAAACCACTGCTGAAGCCAAATCCACAACATCTCCTTCTCAACCTTTGCCATCCATTTTGCATTGGCACAGAAAGCGTCGCAAACAGCCCAATTGTCAAGCACCGGGACATAGTTTGAAAGCATTGCAAAACGATGTTCAGGTGTACACTTCTCAAGATTTATCAGAAAGCCCCATATAACGGTTTCTTCGTAACAGAGGGTGTCTCTCGGGACCTGCACGAAACAACCTATGACTTCAGTACCGCAGCAACAGCGGCGTATTTCCCCACCGGGCAACATGACATCACAACCATCACGCGAAATCCGTTTTGCAACAAGTTTCATTTCGGGCGTGTGAAGTCCCAACACCCTTCGCTGCGGCAAGGCATTGACTACGCGCAGGTGACCCTCCCGGTAACGTGCGTCGCTGATGAAACGGTCGCACACAAGCGGTTGAAGCAGATGTTCAATCATCGTTAATTAATCATTAAGGGAGACTAAGGGATTAAAGGAAATAAAGGACAATGGATAACATGTTACCTTTCAGCTTTCCGTTTTAACCTTTCCGCTTCTGCATGTGCCACATCTTGTGTCCAAGAAACGTTGTTGCATTCACACGCTCAAAGCCTAATGAGGAATAGAGCGCCTCGGCACGGGGATTATCAAAATCCACAATAAGCCCCACGCGTTCATGACCTGCTTTAAAAGCCTTTTCGGCAGCCGCCGTAAGCAGCCTGCTGCCAACCCCCATGCCGCGATACTCGGGAAGCACAGCAAGCGAATCGAGATAGAACTCACCCGCCGATGTCTCGTCCTCAATCTCTACCTCATGCCCCAAACGTGCTCTCATGATTTCCAGCAACGGTTCACGCAGTTCACAGAGACGCGCACCGTCATACCCTACAATTGCCCCTGCAGGTATACCGTCTACCTCGGCCACAAGAGCATTGCAGTAACTGTATTGCGCGTCGGTACGTGCAGCAAGTTCCCTGAACACACCGTATAACGGGTGCGAATCGTCATAGTGCAGCGCCATGAGTACCGCTTTGGCTACCAATGGGGCGTCCTGCAATGTTGCTTCCCTTATCGTAATTTCCTTTTTTTCCATTACAACTTATTATTCTGCTATCAAAGGCAATATTTCAGCCTCGAATATATCTTTAGCCATTATGCGGTAATGCGGAGCATAATGGTTGTTGTATCGCTCGCTGTGGTGCACCGCATAGTGCCCCGAAGAGAGCATTTTTTCTATTGCGATTGTCTCCTCCGTGTAATTCGGGAGATTGAGGGACATCCCGTCAATGACCCTCTTTATACCGGCCCACTCGGCAGCCCACCACTCCACTTCAACTGGTTGAACCTCGCGCACACTCCGCAGAAAGCAAGATAAATATTTATCCAACGATACCTTGCCGCTTGAAACTACAGCCAATGCAACACGCACATAGTTGCCATAGTCGCCTGTAGGTTCATACAACAGCATGGCAGTATCACCGGCTACTGCAAGTTCACGACGCAGATATGCTGCAGCCCGTGCCGTGTCGGCAACAATATGCCCGGGACCGAAACGGTCCTGAAAGAAACTCTTGTAGATATCTTGCAGAGTCGATTGTGGATAATCGGAGAGCATACGCTCAACCGCAGCCCGTACACGCGCCGCGTCGACATCATTCTCCTGCACCGTTCCGCACGAAACCATTGCAAGAAGCATTAAAGCACAAAGGAACCTGCGCATTACTTGTCAATGCTTCGCAATTCATACTTCCTTGAACCAAGACCAATCGCATGGGCGTGTTCAAGAATATGTATTCCGTGACGTGAGTTTATGCGCTCGATAAGCGGTGCAGCATTGTCGTCATCGGTAGACGGATAGTTGAACACAAGGTCGACGCAAGCCTGGTCAAGCGCAACAGGGTCCATTGAGGCAAGAATACCCACATCGTTCATTTCGGGGTCTTCGGGTGAAGCGTCGCAGTCACAGTCGACTGACAGGTTGTTCATTACATTGATGTAGATTACACGACCCTTGAAATAGTCGTGCACCGACTGTGCTGCCACAGCCATACACTCGATGAACTTGTCCTGTTCGGCGGTATGTTTCCATATCACCTCTTTATCTTCTGTGGCACCTGCAGAGTGGATATACGCCTTGCCGTTTGCCGACGCCACACCAATGGACTGGTTCTTGAGCACACCGCCGAAACCGCCCATTGCGTGCCCTTTGAAGTGGGCAAGATTAACCATCCAGTCATAATTGAGCATATTCTCGCCCACGATGTTGTACTTGATGTATGTCGTATCCTTGACTGGAATCTTCACTTCGCCATAACCGTCGAGAAGGTCAACCGGAGCAATGGCGGCAAAACCATGCTCTTCAAAAACCTTCATATGAGTTTCTGTTTCAAAACGCGGTCCTTTATATGCCGTGTTACACTCCACAATTGTACCGTTCACCTTGTTTACAAGGTCTTTTATAAGTGCAGGTTGGAGAAAGTTGTGCCCGCCGGGCTCGCCTGTAGATATCTTAACGGCCACCTTGCCGCTTGGAACAACGCCAAGCGCGTCATAAATCCTTACAAGAGACTCCGGGGTAATCTCCTTGGTCATGTACACTACCGGTTTTGCGTCCCCGCACTCCTTTGCACTGTCGGCAGGCGCAGCCGTATTCCCGGTTGCATTTCCGCATGAAACAAGCAGCATTGCTGCAATTGCCATAGAAGTAAACATTTTCATATTGTTATCTATTGTTTATGTATTTTTTGGAGATACGAAGATAGTCGCTAATATTTGCATTTCCAAAAAGGAAGATATATTTTTGTATTATAAAAATAGAACGAAGAAATACTTTTGGGATTCCTGACATGCGTTAGGGACCGAAGGTCGCAATGACAAGAAACATCGTTCTTAAGAAGGAATAAGACAACAATGAACCTGGAACTGTTCATAGCACGCAGACTTTACGGCACCCGCAAAGGTGTACGGCACATATCACGCCCGGCTGTCGCAATTGCGCAATGGGGTGTAACAATAGGTGCAGTCATCATGATTGCGTCCATTTGCATTATAGTCGGCTTCAAGCAGCAGGTGCGCGAGAAGGTATTCGGTTTCGGAGGGCATGTGCAGATGATGACCTACAACGGGAATGCCGTGGGCGAGAGCCCGCTCACTATCGACGATGAGTTCATGGAGAGACTTGGCGATATCCGCAATGTGGCAACCGTGCAGCAGTACGTGCAGAAAACCGGAATAATCATGGGGGAAAAGGAGTATGAAGGTGTTGTCGTCAAGGGCATTGGCAAAGACTACGACCTATCGTTCATTGAATCGCACATAATCGAAGGCACCATGCCGACATTCTGCGATACAACCCCATCGGGCAGCATAGTCATTTCAAGGCTCATTGCCGAGAAGATTGGAGTAAAAACAGGTGACAGAATCAACATCTATTTCCTTGACAAGGGTATAAAGGCGCGCAAACTCACCATCGGGGCCATTTACAACACCCACCTCAATGAATTTGACGCTGCAATGGCATATACTGACATTTATACCACACGCGGCATAAACGATTGGGAGAACGACAAGGTTTCGGGCATTGAGATAAGATTGGACGACTATTCACTCATGGAAAATACCGTAGAGGACATCTGCGATGTGGCCCTTTATGCGACATCCATGAACGAAGAGCAGATAATTGTTCCAACCATTGAAGAACTGAACCCTGCAATGTTTGCATGGTTAGGTGTGCTTGACCAGACGGTGTGGATGATACTCATTCTCGTTGTTATGATTGCGGCATTCACAATGATTTCAGGATTGCTTATAATAATACTCGAAAAGGGCAACCTCATTGGAATACTGAAGGCCGTAGGGGCAAAGAATGTTTCGATAAGAAAAATTTTCATCTACTATGCGGGGTTCATTATAGGCAAAGGTCTTATAATAGGCAACATCATAGGAATTGGACTGTGCCTGCTGCAACAGCACTTCAAGATTGTTGCCGTCGACCCCGAGATGTACTACATGGACCGCGTACCCATTGAATTCACATGGTTGCTGGTACCGATGAACATTGCCATGTTCGTTATTTCTGTTGCAGCACTTGTGTTGCCATCTATGATAATATCCAGGATTGAGCCTACAAAGGCAATTAAATTTGAATAGCATAATAGCGCCTGACAGGCGCTATTATGCTATTCAAAGGCAGTATATCACCGGTCATGACCGGATACACATTGTCAGATATCGGTTGAGAGTACTGCCCTTGGCAATTCGCGGCAGTTGTAACCGAATGCCATGGCCTCGCCATAAGCACCGGCAGAACGTATGGCAAGTATATCGCCACGCTGTGTAGAAGGCATGCGACGGTCCTTGCAGAACACATCGGAGGACTCGCAAACAGGACCTACGACATCATACACCTCGTCGGGTTTATCCGATGTGAGGTTCTCTATGCGGTGATAGGCGTCGTAGAGTGCCGGGCGAATGAGGTCATTCATTCCCGCGTCCACTATCACGAACTTCTTGCATGTACCGTTCTTTATATACGTCGCACGGGTAATGAGCGCTCCACACTGTGCCACAAGACTCCTCCCCAATTCAAAATGGAGTTGCTGTCCGGGGTGCAGTTTCAGGTTGTTCGCATAAGTCGCAAAATATGCCTCAAAATCAGGTATAGGATATCTGTCGGGGAAGTCATAGCGTATGCCAAGACCACCGCCTACATTTATATGGGGAAGCACAAGACCGCGGGTCTCCACAAGCAGTTCCTGCAGTTCGTTGATTCGGCAACAGAGCGCTATGAAATCATCCATCACCAGCAACTGCGAACCTATGTGGAAATGAAGGCCTATGAGTTTGACATGCGACATTGATTCAATCACATCGATAACAGCATCGAGCTGCTCATAATTGACACCGAACTTATTCTCGGCAAGACCGGTGGTAATATTCGCATGCGTGTGTGCCCCCACATTGGGATTCACGCGCACAGCCACCTGTGCCACTACCCCACGCTCGGCAGCAAGCCTTTCGATTGCCTCAATCTCGGGCACGGACTCCACATTGAAACAGAAGATTCCCGCGTCGAGCGAAAGGGCAATTTCCTTGTCGGTCTTGCCCACGCCGGCAAACACCACCTTGCCGGCAGGAATACCGGCATTGAGCGCAGCACGAACCTCGCCTCCGCTCACGCAGTCGGCGCCGATACCGGCCTGATTGACAATTTCAAGCAGACGATGATTATAGTTTGCCTTTATAGCATAATGCACATGAAACCCCTCATACTTTGCAGCCTCGCGCTTTACGGCGTCAAGTGTCGCCTTCAACAGGTCCACATCGTAGTAGTAGAAGGGGGTCTCGATAGAGGCAAACGCCTCAACAGGAAACTTCATCTTCATTGTCAATCACTTTTTGGAGTTGAAAATGGTAGCACTCAAAGAACGCAGAGCCCTTACCTTGTCTTCCTCGCGTACAAGGAATGAAATGTTGTAGTTGCTTCCGCCATATGAAACCATGCGCACAGGAATATCCTTCATAGCCTCCATTGCACGCGCCTCGAAGCCCACATTCTCCCAATTGAGGTCGCCTACGACGCATACAATACACATGTTGCGGTCGACGGTAATTGTACCAATCTTCTGCAGTTCGGCAACAATATCATCGAGCCTCTTGTCGTCGTCTATTGACACTGAAACGCCGACCTCGGATGTACACACCATGTCGATTGAGGTTTTGTGGGCCTCGAAAATCTCGAACACCTTGCGCAGGAAACCATAGGCGAGCAACATGCGGCCGCTCTTTATCTTTATGGCCGTGATATTGTCCTTGGCCGCAATGGCCTTTATTTCACCCGGACGGGTAAGGTTATTGTCTATGCGTGTGCCCTCTGCTGTAGGGTCCATAGTATTGAGCAGACGTACCGGTGTACCTGTCAGTTTTGCCGGAAGAATACATGTGGGGTGAAGAATCTTTGCACCGAAGTATGCAAGCTCGGCACTCTCCTCAAAATGGAGATTACGCACGGGAGTTGTACCCTCCACAATTCGCGGGTCATTATTGTGTACACCGTCAATGTCGGTCCAAATCTGCACTTCGGCAGCATTCACAGCCGAACCGATAAGTGTTGCCGTGTAGTCACTGCCACCACGTTGCAGGTTGTCGTAACTGCCTTCGTGGTTCATGCATATGAAACCTTGGGTGATATATATCTTGCCCTCTTTCTCAAGGTCGACAAGCGGCAGAAGGTGCTCGCGAATGTAACCGAGGTCGGGTTCGCCGTTCACTGCCAGACGCATGAAATCAAGAGCATTGAGAAGTTCAACATCAAGCCCCAGTTCCTTCATGTAGAAGGTAACCATGTTTGTGGACATTATTTCACCCTGTGCCACAATCTCTTTCTCAAGTTCGTCGCTCAACGGTTCAAACGCAAGGCTGCGCAAATGGGCAAAGATAGTGTTTATCTTTTCGGTTGCGGCAGCAGCATACTCCTCGCTGCTGTATAGTTCCTTTATGGTCTGCATATATTTTGTATGCAGCACGGTGGAGTGCTCGCATGCACCGTTGGGGTTACCGTTCCTTAGGTAATTGGTAAATTCTATGAGCGAATTTGTGGTTCCCGACATTGCCGAGAGGACAACAATCTTTGACTCGCCGTCGGATATAAGTTTCACTACATTCTGCATACGCTCGGCCGAACCGACTGACGTACCGCCAAATTTCAATACTTTCATATATTCTTTGTCTTTTATTTGTTCCGTTAATTATATTAATGTCACTCCTCGCAGCACTCCTCAACAAGTTGGGACTTCTTAACCAGTTTCTGGCCCCCACAGCGGTATACGGTACCAGGATAGGCCTTTAGCCACTGTTCATTGTGGGTTATCATGAGCACAGTCATGTTCTCCTTCCTGCACACACTGTGCAACAGGTTCATTATGTAGTCGCCTGTCTCATGGTCGAGATTACCGGTGGGTTCATCGGCAAGCAACAGCGCCGGACGGTTGAGGATGGCGCGTGCTATTGCAATACGTTGCTGTTCACCGCCTGAGAGTTCATGAGGGCGTTTATACCCCTTCTGGGGCAGACCTACAAGTTCAAGCACCTCTCTAATGCGAAGTTCTCTGTCGGTCTTGTTCTTCCAACCGGTACAACGCAACACAAAATCAAGATTATCGTGGACAGTGCGGTCTGTAAGCAACTGGAAATCCTGGAACACAATGCCCATTCTCTTACGCAACTTCTGCAAATGCCTGTTCTTGATATTCTGCATTTCATATTCACCGAACACCAAAGCCCTGCCGCCACTGATTTCAACCTCGCCATACATAGTCTTGAGCAGGGTTGACTTACCCGAGCCTACGGTTCCCACAATATAAGCGAACTCGCCCTCGGCAAGGGAGAATGTCACATCCTCAAGAATAATCTTGGAATCAATCTGTATGTCAACGTTTCTGTAATCGATTACCGGCATTGCTGTATTCTGTTATATTTAGAATTTGTTACAAAAATAGAGATATTTTTCGTAACGGCAGCAATGCCATGCCACTAAATTTAATATCGCAGCCACTTCAAAAGCAGAATTTATTAATATTTAATAAAAAGCACTCTTGGCGACAGAGCAAAGACAACAAGTTCCAATAATTTTAGTTACCTTTGTAGACACTTTTCTGCGGCATGACCGCAAACAACCGATACTGAAACATATGATAGAAGAATATACCTCGGCACTTTTCAAGAATGTACCCAAATATCTGCTCGAGAAGAGGAACCAGATTATAATGGTCCTTTTCGTGTCGATATTCGCGGTTGCATTCATAAACATATTCCAGCCCTTCGGGTCGGATACCTGGATTGACAACAAAAAGATTACAACGACATTATACTTCCTGTGGTCTACAGTACTTGTGAGCATTGGCATGATTGTGGTCGCAATAAGCCGCGTAATCATGTACCGCTACTCGCGCAAGCCCAACCACAGCATAACCGTATTGAAATACCTCGGATGGGTATTTCTGGAACTGTTGCTTCTCTCGGGCGCATTCACGATAATAGCACTCATAGTAAAGAGCAACCTGAACCTCACCACCGATGACCCCATGGAGATATTCGTGAATGCCATCAAGAACACGGCATTCATACTCTTTATCCCTTACATACTATGCCTGCTCTACTTCTCTTACCAGAACAAGAATTTCAAACTGAAGGAACTTATGGGCGAATACCTTGGGGTGAAGTCGAGCAACCTGATATCGATACGCGACTCGCGCGGAGTATTGCAACTCTCCGTAGCAAAGGAAAACCTGTTATACATAGAATCGGCCGACAACTACATATGCATATGGTACCAGAAAGGTGACTTGCTCAAAAAGAAACTCATGCGAATAACCATGAAGGAGATAAGCGAGCAACTTGCCGACACCAACATAATGCGTTGCCACCGTTCCTACATGGTGAACCTTGACCTCGTGAAGGTAATGCGCCGCGAGAAAGAGAACATATTCCTTGAACTTGGAGTTCCCAACGTAAAGGAGATACCCATTTCAAAGACATACGGCGAAAACGTAATGCGCCGCCTTGTAAATGTTTAACAAACCACAAATTACGACAGACGTGAAGAAGATTGCCATCCTTGCTTCGGGCAGTGGTTCAAATGCCGAGAACATTGCCAATTACTTCAACGGTTCCGGTTATGCCGAAGTATCTCTTATCATTGCCAACAACCCCGAGGCGTACGTCATTGAACGTGCCAAAAGACTTGGCATTGAATGCGCCGTAGTGACTAAAGCACAATTCATGGAGGCCGACAGCATTATAGCAATGCTGCAGGAACGTTGCATTGATTTTGTGGTGCTTGCAGGGTTCTTGCTGCTCGTGCCCTCAAAACTAATTCAGGCCTATCCCGGCAGAATTGTGAACATACATCCGGCACTGCTTCCCAAGCATGGCGGCAAAGGTATGTACGGCGACCGCGTACACAAGGCCGTTGTGGAAAGCGGTGACACAGAAAGCGGAATCACAATTCATCTCATTGATGAACAGTATGACAAAGGCACCACATTCTTCCAGGCAAAGTGCCCTGTATTGCCAACCGACACCCCCGATGATGTTGCAGCAAAGGTACATGCATTGGAATACGAGCACTTCCCGCATGTGATTGAAGAGATTCTTCACACACTGGACTGAAAAGCATAAACAAATAAAGCGTTCTGAACAACTCAGAACGCTTTATTTGTTTATAAGGATTTACTACTGTTCAGTCACTTCATTTTGCAAGGTCCTTCACACCCGCTGCAATATTCACCACTGTCATAACAGCCTTCTCCATCACCTGAACCGACACGAACTCATAGCGGCTATGGAAGTTCACGCCACCGGCAAAGAGGTTAGGACAAGGAAGTCCCATGAAAGAGAGTTGTGCACCATCGGTACCGCCGCGGATTGGTTTCACGTTGGGTACCACACCGGCCTTCTGCATGGCAGCCTTGGCAAGTTCAATGATATGCATTTTGGGTTCTACCTGTTCACGCATGTTACGGTACTGTTCCTTGAGTTCAAGGGTAACCACGCCGTTGCCATATTTCTCGCACATAGCCTTTTCAACAGTGCGCATGAACGCCATGCGTTTTGCGAATATATCGCCGTTGTGGTCACGGATTATATATGAAACCTCGGCGTGGTCCACACCTCCGTTTATCCCCATGAGGTGATAGAATCCCTGATACCCCTCGGTACACTCGGGAGACTCCATAGCCGGTATTGTAGAGACAATGTCAGTTGCCACACGGAGAGCGTTAAGCATTTTGCCCTTTGCGTAACCCGGGTGAACGTTACGGCCCTGAATTGTGAAGAGCGCACTGCCGGCATTGAAGTTCTCGAACTCCAGTTCACCCTCGGTGCTGCCGTCAACAGTATAAGCCCAGTCGCAACCGAAGAGAGGTACATTGAAGTTGTGAGCACCACGGCCAATCTCCTCGTCGGGATTGAATGCAATGCGTATCTTGCCGTGCTCTATCTCGGGATGTGCCTGAAGGTACTCGATTGCAGTTATGATTTCGGCCACACCGGCCTTGTCGTCGGCACCCAGCAAGGTGTGCCCGTCGGTAACAATGAGTTCATGACCCGCATAGTTCTGCACTTCGGGAAAATCGGAAACACGCAGAACGATATCATCCTTTGCCGAGAGCACGATATTGCCGCCGGAATAGTTGATTACATTCGGTTTCACATCCTTGCCGCTCATGTCGGGACTTGTATCGAGGTGTGCGATAAAACCCACAACCGGCAAATCCTTATTGGTATTGGCAGGGAGGGTGGCATAAAGATAACCTTTATCATCAAGCACCACATCACTCAGTCCCATAGCCTTGAGTTCCTGTTCAAGGAAACGGGCGAACACGAACTGCCCCTCGGTTGTAGGAACAGTCGTGGCACTGTCACATGACTCTGTATCAAATGTCACATACTTAAGGAAGCGCTGCAACATGTTATTCTTGAATTCACTCATAATTATATAGTTTTTATTTTATTATCACCATTGTGGCTCCGAAGCCGTATTTTTGGAAAGAGGCGTCCTGCGAGAGACAACGCGGATATTTGCGGCGGATTTCCTGTGATATTGCATTGCGCAACACGCCTTCGCCTTTGCCGTGTATGAATACAATCTTCTTTCCCTTATACTTGAGATTCTCGTCCATAGTCCTGCGCACCACATCGAGTTGGTAGTTGAGCATATCAAAACTGTTCATGCCTGCAGTGGTTTCAAGCAGTTCATCGATGTGCAGGTCAACTTCAAGTATATCGCTTCCTTTGGTTATCTTGGGGCGCGGAGCAGATTTCTGCGGTTCGTCGCCTTTCTTTTTGCCGAGAATAACCTGTTGGATTTCTTCGGCGTCGGTAAAGACCTCCTTTGTAGGTTTGTCATCGACTACAAGTTCATAGATGAGCGCTCCTTCGTCGAAGAACGGGTTTTCGCGGAACAGATGAAGTTTATAGAACTTTACCGTGTCAATGCGCCGTTCTATGTTCATTGCGGGTTTAAGCGCAAAAGGTTTCTTCTCCTTGAATGGGAGAAGTTGCACGCACACATGCTCGATATCGTTCAGTTCTTCGCGCCCGAACTCCTCGAGGAACATCTTTGAGTTAGGTTCAAGCACCCCGTTGGCACGTACGGCCCAACTGCGGCCCGAGGCCGAGAGATATGTAAAATAGAGCATGTAGTTGCTGTCGTTGATAAGGTATGCCTCGAAGCGTGAATTGCTCAGCGACTTCTCGTCCATAGGCAAAAAAGCAAGCAGCACATTCAACCGCTCACCTTCGGGGCGTTCCATGGGACGGTAGGAGACAATGGGCTCAAAGGATTCATCTTCCTCAGGGAGAACCTTTGCCTGAACAGGTTCAGGACGCCTTTTTACCTCCTCATCCTTTGCCTTCTGCGCAGAAGTCTTCTTCTCGAAGTTATATTCGTTTGTATCCACAGCAACGCACTCGCGCACGTTCATGGGGATTTCAAAACCGTCGGCGTCCTCGACAAGCACAATATCCTTGCCGCGGAAACCGGTCACTACGCCGCCACCGGTCTCATATATAAAACGGACCTTATCACCTATCTTCATAAATCAGCATTATATTCTTAAAACGCGAAGATAGTGATAAAAAACGAAAATTTCAGCAAAGAAAGCAGAAAACAGCAAAAGAAAGACCGCAAAAAAGGACTATCCTAACTCCTCGATATTGCCAAAGCGCTCCCACACACGTGCAAACCCGTACTCACCGACCTTGCCGGCAGGCACGCGCAGCAGAGTGCGTGCATATACATCGGCGTCGGCAATATCGGCCGAGCACATGGGGGCTGCGTCGCAAAGTACACGCAACTCCTTGAGCGACCTGCAACTACGGAATGCCTGGTCGCCTACATTCACAACCGCAGCCGGCAATGTTATGCTCTCGATAACCGAACAGTTGTAGAAAGCGCCGTAACCAATGCTGAGCACACCATCGTGCAACAGAACGCTCCTGAGCGAAGTGCAATTGGCAAGCACACCCTGGTCGAGCATGTTGACGCTATGCGGCAACACAAACTCTTCAAGCGACGAGCAACCCCAGAAGGCGCCCTTTTTCACAGCCGCCACACTTGACGGCAGTTCCACCTTGCGCAATGAAGAACAATCGCGGAACGCCCAGCCCTCGACCGAAAGGAGGCCTTGGGGTAAAGCAACCTCGGTGAGCGATGAACAGCCGCAGAAGGCATACTCCCCTATTGTGTCGACCAGATTGCCCACGGATATCCTTTCAAGCGCCTTGCAACCGTCGAAAAGCGACGGTTCAACGTTCACAAGATTATCGGGGAGGAAGACTTTCTTCAGTGCGGTGCAACCGGCAAATGCCGCACGGCCAATGACAAGCACATTAGGCGGCAACACAGCCTCTTCGAGCGATGTACACCCTTTGAAAGCCTGCAAACCAATCACATGCAGTGCACTATTGAATGTTACCGAAGCCAGCATTGAGCACCCCTCAAAGGCGCTGATACCGACCGAGTCGATATTCTCCCCAAGCACAACCGAGCGCAATGCAGTACAATCCATGAAAGCCTCATCAAGAATATCGGCCACCGGATAACAGACACCCCCTACCTCAATGGTTGCAGGAATTGTAACTGTGCCCGAATAGGGAACAAGACTCTTTGTGACAGTAGCATTCTTCTTGGCACTGTCAAGCAGATATGTTATATTGTCAACTACTGTAATCATAATGTTCAGGGTATAAGCAGTGAACTGTCGCCGTAACTCAGGAAACGGAAACCGTTGGCAAGCGCATAGTCATATATGCTGCGCCAGTTGCCGCTTACAAAAGCCGACACAAGCAGCAGCAATGTGCTTTTGGGTTGATGGAAGTTGGTCACTATTGCTTTAACAATGCGGAACGTGTACCCGGGCGCAATCATTATCTGGGTATGGGAATGCACACGGTCAAGCCCGTTACGTCCAAGCCAAGCGACAAGCGCCTCGAGCGCCTCAACGCTGCTTAACGTGTGCTCACGGTTATAAGGGGTCCACTGCCCCACATGCAGTTCATCGACTGCAATATCGGGATTCTCTGCCACCATTTCGCCAAGAAAATAGAGGCTTTCCAAAGTACGCACCGATGTTGTACCCACGGCAACCGCACTGCCGCCGTTTGCAATAAGTCTTTCAAGCAGTTCCTTTCGCACCTCGATATATTCCTCATGCATTTCGTGCTCCGCAATGAGTTCACTCTTCACAGGTTTGAATGTGCCCGCACCCACATGCAAAGTAACCTCCTCGCGCTGCACTCCGGCTGCCGACAGCGCCTCGAGCACAGCCGGCGTAAAGTGCAGGCCGGCAGTAGGTGCAGCAACAGAACCCTTTACCTTTGAATACACTGTTTGGTAGGTGCGTGTATCACTCTCCTCCGTCGCACGGTTAAGGTATGGCGGAATGGGGAGTTCGCCCGCCGCCTCAAGAAGTTCGGCGAACGACACACCGCAGTTCCACGAGAAGCGCACATGATTCACGGCGGCAGCGCTGCCCAAACGTTCAACCGACAGGGTTACATCCCTGCCACCGACATTCACAACCTGCGAAAGCACTCCACCTTTCCAACGGTTGGAGTTGCCCACAAGGCACTGCCACACACACTCCCGCGTCTCAAGGAAAATCTGCTGGTAGTCACACGGCACCTCGGGTTCAAGACAGAACACCTCGATGAGCGCTCCGGTCTCCTTGCGGAAACGCAGACGCGCCTGAATAACCTTGGTATTATTGAACACCATCAACGCCCCTTGAGGAATATACTTGGGAAGGTTAGAGAAAGTATCCTCGCTAACCTCACCTTTATTATAAAGCAGCAGTTTCGATGTATCACGCTCCGCAAGCGGATATTTCGCAATCCTCTCATCGGGCAACGGATAATCATACTCCGCTATCGCTATCTCCTGAATATTTTTCATAAAAAATCTTTGCACCGCATTCGCAGTGCAAAGATAGTGCAAGACAAAAGCAGAACAAAATAAGCCTGCTTATTTTTTATGCCGAGACAAAATTCTACATTAAAAAACAATAATATAATCCGTATCAGCGGAACAGTCTGACAGCAATACCCACTTGAATATCCCACACAAATACAATCTTTTCATTACCAAGCTCGTGGCCGAACTCTTCTTCTTGGAAACCGAAATAACCATCCTTTAAATGACCGGCACCCAATCCCAGTCCCCCGAAAACCCCGAATGTTTTGTTCTTGCCCCAGAAATAATCATAATTGATGTCGCACATCATTGCATAGTTCTCAACTACGGGAGTTTCCGAGATTGAAAGTCCCCAAGCAACAGTATTATTGTCATCGATTGCAAAATAGGTTCCAATCCCAACATGCCATGCAAGTTTTTCTTTGTTATCCCCGTTAAAAAGCCAATCCTTTCCAATGCCGCCATATAGGAGATATCCGGTTGCCCCTCCCAAATGACATCTTAAATCGAAATATTCACCATAGGCACGCGAAATGGCAACACGAGCCTCTACATTAGGATAGCAATCACGATTTATATGCATTCCACCTTCTGCCATACGGCCAACAGACTTAGCCATATTACGCCCAAATTCCGCACCGCTTGAACTACTATTGTTATAATTACCGCTGTTACTATCGGAATTGCTTCCCGGTACATATTCCAAAGTCTCAAACCTGTACGTATATATTTTATAATTGGCAGTTGCTGTACTTTTCCTTTCAAATCCCTTGTGACCATCACACATTATTTTTCGTCCTCGGCTGTCATAAACTGAATAGACCTTGACATAACCATTTAATCTCAAAGTGCTGTTCACACTATATGTGCCCTTATCAGTTTCAACTTTAACCGGGCTACTTATGCCGGAAGCGACCTCAAATACCGTATATTCTTCAGTGTCTCTGTCACGTGCGTCCTGTGCAATAGCCATATTGCATACAAGGATGGATATTGCAAATAATAAAAATATCTTTTTCATAATTACCACAATATTTATGTTATTAGAAATTCATTTTGACTATACCTTCATTCTACTCCTAAATCCCTGAGCACCATAGTGGCAATAAGCGCCGCATAAAAATCATCCCATCCCTCATCTGCAGGAAATACTGCTCTGGCATATTCAATTGCCTTAGTCTTATCACGCTTCACTCCGGTACCTGTCTTATAGATATCAGCCATTAGAGCCAATGCACGCGGAACATTTTGATTGGCAAGGGCCTCCAACTTGGCAATCCCTTGTGCTTTGTCAGGTTGTACATGCTTGCCAAGTATCATATAATACGCAATCATTGCCTCAGCCTGTAACGAACCCTGGTCAGCAGCCTTCAGATACCAATTTACATCATCATTGACATCTGCAAGGAAAAGTGAGGCGTCGGCACACCCTCTTTTCGAAGAGAGTACAAGCATCTGTTTCGCCTTATCCCTATCAAGTCCAAGACCGTGGGAACCATAATAATAGCATATTGCAAGTTCATACATGGCTAATGGATGACCATTTTCGGCCGCATTCTCTAAGAGAATTAGTCCCTTTTCCGTTTCTTTCTCACCATAGACTCCATGCAGCAGAAGATAGCCATAATAGGCCCTTGCTTCCAGATTACCTTCTATTGCCGCCTTCTCGTACCAATACAACGCTTTTTGGGTATCATGCTCAAAATAAATACCTTGTTCATAATGAGTAGCCAAAACATACATTGCTTCGTGATAATTCAGTTCTGCTGACTTTTCAAGCAGAATGTATGAATAGTTCACATCCCTTTCAACGTATTGTCCATCAAAATATATTCTGGCCAAAGTATATGTAGCCTCGGGCGAACCTGCCTCCACAGCCATTTTATACCAGTCAAGTGCTTTGCCTGCATCTTTGGGCTGGCCCAAAAGTCCCATATAATGGACATGTCCCATCTCACCCATTGCATCCGCATACCTTTGTTCTGCCGACTTTGTCAGCCACTTGAACGCTTCATCGGGGTTTTCGTCAAAATATATCCGGTAAAGATTGTACTGGGCTGCAGGATGATTGAGAGCTGCCGCTTTATGATAGAATTCCTTTGCAACAGTTGCATTCTTTTCACATCCGTTGAGCCCGTTACTATATTCCTCTGCTTTGTTAAAGAACTCTTCGGCCTGCAAGTTTGCATTCTGTGCGCATACACAACAAACAGACAAGAAAAAGAAAATTGTAAAAGAAAAACGAAGGGTTTTCATAGTATTGCATTATGTTATACCTATGAACTCCCCAAATTCGGCATTAATAAACAAATAGTGAATTCAAGTATGGATATAAAAAAGACGTGGGAGTTTCTACTTCTCGCTTATCCCACGTACAGGCTCTCGCATTGCCCCCACCCAAGGATAAGCAACGCAGCCAGCCCACGTCGTGACATATTATATGCAAAAGAGCGCCACTTTGTTCAGTGACGTGCGGATATAATACACCCAACGCAGACGTTCCGTTGCCGTATCTTCTTGGGTTTGTCAAATTTGCGAGATTTGTACGTAGAAGATAACGTCCGTAAACGTCCTTTTCTCAATGGCATTGCCATTGAATCCAAAATGTTACCCACCAACCCTTTCGGGCCAACTGAGTTTATGCAAATATAGAGAATCCGGAATAATGAGCAAAAATTATTATCATTTTTTTACAAAGAAACCGGGTTTTCTGTTTTACAAATGAGAAGAAATCCCCTATGCCGTTTAGGTTTTTTACCTTTGACGATTTGGGAATAAACATTGCAAGGGAGTTATTCCCGCCCCCTCCCGTATCATGCAGATATTACTGTAACAATGTTGTTGGCGCAGCAGCAACTGTCGTAGGGTTCGCAGCACTCAGCCGGAAGTTTAGTAGATTACTTCTGCTGCCCGCTGGTTGAATGCAGTCATGCAAAACTATTTTGATTTTTTGGAATAAGGTGAGCCAAGGTTCCTCCACTACACTTGCAGCCCCAGTTTCTTTAATCTTGAATGTATTGCTCCCGGTTTGCGGCGGAAATGTTCGGCGAGTTCTTCTACAGTAGCACCCTCACCCCAAAGAGAGAGCAGTTCCTCGTCATTGTTGTCGGTCCAGGGCATATATGCATTAGGAAATTCCTGCCGGCAGGCATAGACAGAATATCGTGGTTCGCCTGTCAACTGTTTGTAGGCCTTGAGGTATTTTTTTAGTCGTTTTACATCTTTGTCCGATAGATAAGGAAGACGACGGATATCCATATTATCACTCAAGTCATTGAGTTTTACAGCCACTGCCAATGGATTGTCCTTTATGCGGGTTATAAACTTGTCATAGGGTTCATTTGCAGAAAGTTTTGTGAGACAACGCAATGCTGCAATTATTTCAGCAGAGAAACCTTCGGCCTCAAGCATTTCAAATGTCCAGCCGCTGTCCTCGACGACATCGTGCAGTACTCCGGCAATCTTCTCTTCAAGAGACTTGCCGGCAGCCATAACACGCAGCGGATGAGTTATATACTCACACCCGGCCTTGTCCAACTGTCCGCGATGAGCCTCGGTTGCAATCTCTATCGCCCTTTCAAGAGTACTCATATCAGCACATGCGGTCTCTGTAGTCCTCGTACCCGAAGACTTTATACATCTCCAGTTCGCCGTTCTCGTGCAGCAGCGCTATGCTTGGGTGTGATATTCCGTTGAACATGTTTGTCTTCACCGTGGTGTAATGTATCATATCCTCGAACACCACTTTGTCGCCTACCTTCAACGGCTGCGGGAATTTCCAACTGCCCATATAATCGCCGCTCAAGCAACTGTTGCCACCCAAGCGGTATATATTCTCCTCGAATGGAGCACCCTTCACGGCACTGGCCTCAAGCGATTCGGCACCTGTAACAACCGGTTGATAGGGCATTTCAAGACAATCGGGCATGTGGCATGTAAAACTTACATTCAGGATTGCTGTACGAATGCCACGGCTCTCCACAATATCCACTACTTCGGAAACGAGTGAACCCGTCTGCCATGCAAATGCCGAGCCCGGTTCAAGAATGACCTGCAGGTTGGGATAACGGCTACGCAGTCCTTTGAGCAGGGCAATGAGGTGCTCTACATCATAGTCCTTACGTGTCATCAAGTGCCCGCCACCAAGGTTCAGCCACTTTATTTTCGGCAGCCACTTGCCGAATTTTTCTTCAATGTGCACCAACGTATTTTCAAGTGCATAGGAACTTGACTCGCAGTGGCAATGGCAATGGAAGCCCTCGATACCGGCGGGAAGTTCACCGGGCAGCAGGTCGGCCGTAACGCCGAAACGGCTACCGGGAGCACAGGGATTATAAAGTTCAGTCTCAATCTCGGAATATTCGGGATTTATGCGTATACCGCATGAAATCTCATGCCCGGCCTCTTTCGTCATGGGATAGAAGCGCTCATACTGCGTCAGTGAATTGAACGATATGTGGCTGCTGCAACGCATTATTTCACCGAACTCTTCCGTGGTATATGCGGGCGAAAAGGCATGCGCCCTGCTGCCGAACTCCTCAAAAGCAAGACGGGCCTCATGAATGGAACTCGCAGTCACCGAGTTAATATACTCGCGGAAGATAGGAAAACTCTTCCACAAAGCAAATGCCTTGAAAGCAAGAATTATCTCTACACCGGCCTCACGCGCCACGCGGCTTATGAGAGCAAGATTCCTGCGCAAGAGAGCCTCCTCCATGACATAGCATGGTGACGGCACCTTATTAATAAGGTCTTTATCCATTATCTTATACATTATCCAATAATCTTTAGTTTTGCAAATTTAAGCAGCAGGGTCTTCACTCCTGCATTCTGGAATTTTATTGTAGCCTTGGCATTCTCACCGGAACCTTCGGTTGCCCGCACCTCGCCCACTCCAAAGCGGTCGTGCTGCACAATCATCCCCACGCTCAACGCTGCAGGGTTGCTCTTGGGAGCATGGAAATCACGCTCTACATCGGATACACGGCGCAGGTTGGCCGGTTTCTGCATAAAGGCCGAAGCACTGATTACACGCTTACCCTGCCCAGGTTCGTTCTGCAGTGCGGCACGGGAACCGGCGCCCCCTTGTGATTGGTGCCCATCCCATGAACGGCGGTCGCCAAACGAGCTCTGGCGTGAAGCACCGTTGGTAGCGCCGAACATGCCACCGCCGCGCCATGACTGCCCGCTTTGCCGGGAGTGTTGCTGCACCCCACCCTGCATGGCAACATAGCGCGAATCGATTTCCTTTATAAAACGACTCGGTTCACAAAAGTTGAATTGCCCGAACTTGTAACGGCTTTTGGCAAAGGAGAGTACGCAATGGTCTTTCGCACGGGTTATGGCAACATAGAACAGACGACGTTCCTCCTCCATCTCACGCAGCGAACTCTGTGCGCACTGGTTTGGGAAAAGGTCCTCTTCAAGACCCACAATGAACACCGTGCGGAACTCAAGCCCCTTGGCCGAGTGTATTGTCATTAGCGTCACATGGTTACCGTCGTCTTCATCCTTGGCGTCAAGGTCGGTTATGAGCGCAACCTCAGAGAGGAAATCCACAAGTTTATCGTTGCTGTTGCCCTCTTCGCGACGCACATCGACAAAATCGGCAATGCCGCTCATGAGTTCCTGAACATTCTCCTGACGCGCCTTACCCTCGACACTGTTATCATTGTTGAACTCCATGAGCATGCCACTCTCCTGCAGCACAAGGCGTGCCGTTTCAATGGCATTCTTCTCCTGTGCATAAACAGTGAAGCGGTCTATCATGGCTGCAAAAAACTGCAGTTTGGCAAATGTGCCCTTTGTCACATCAAGCGCCGGCTGGAAAGGGTCGGCGATGACTTGCCAGAAACTTGTTCCGCGCTCCATTGCCGCGTCTTTCACCTTCTGCAGGGTCTTGTCACCGATACCGCGTGCCGGGAAATTGATAATGCGTTTGAACGCTTCCTCGTCGCTGTTGTTGCATATCAGACGGAAGTAGGCAATGACATCCTTGATTTCCTTGCGCTGATAGAACGAGAGACCACCATAAATCCTGTAAGGATAGGAGCGTTTGCGGAAGACCTCTTCAAATATACGTGATTGGGCATTGGTGCGGTACAGTATGGCAAAATCACTGAATTGCAGGCCTTCGCGGCGGCGCAGTTCGGCAATCTTGTTCGCCACAATCTCGCCCTCTTCAAAGTCGGAATATGCCGAATAGAGCGAAAGCGGTTCACCCTCGCCACGGTCGGAGAAGACCGTTTTCTTTATCTGTTCCTGATTGCGTGCGATAAGACTGTTCGCAGCATTTACAATCATCTTCGTGGAACGGTAGTTCTGCTCGAGTTTGAATATTTTTGCCCCTCCGTAGCGCTCGGTAAAACCGAGGATATTCCCAATGTCCGCACCGCGGAACGAATATATACTCTGCGCGTCATCACCTACAACACATATTGCCTTACGTGCCTGAGTCAGTTGCCACACAATGCAACCCTGTACATAGTTCGTATCCTGGAACTCATCGACAAGCACATAGCGGAAACGTTCCACATACTGTTCAAGCACCTCGGGCATGTCCCTGAAGAGCCTGTATGTATTCACCAGCAGGTCATCAAAATCCATTGCATTGGCAAGGCGGCAACGTTCGGCATACCTTTTATATATTTCATATGTCGATGGTATTTTTGCATGCAGGTCGTCACGGCGTAGCCCCTGGTCATTCTCATAGTCGCCGGGAGAGATAAGCGCACTCTTGGCTGCCGAAATACGCTCGGCAACGGCATTCGGTTTATACACCTTGTCATCGAGTTGCATTTCCTTTATGATACTCTTTACAAGACTGCGCGAATCGGCCTGGTCATATATGGTAAACTGCGGACTGTAACCTATGTGGTGTGCCTCGCGACGCAGTATCTTGGAAAAGACCGAGTGAAAGGTTCCCATCCAGAGCATTGAGGCAGCCCTCTCGCCCACACGTGCTGCAATTCGCTCCTTCATCTCCCCGGCAGCCTTGTTTGTAAATGTAAGAGCAAGGATAGACCATGGTTCATATCCATGTTCGAGCAAATAGGCAATCTTGTATGTGAGCACACGTGTTTTACCCGACCCCGCACCGGCAATCACCAGCGAAGGACCATCGAGATACCGCACAGCGTCGAGTTGCGCTCCGTTAAGTTCTTCTTCGAAGTTTATCATTGTTGCACCAACAGCCAATAATTTCCGCGAAGATAGCGAAAATCCCGCACATTTCCGAACACAACCCCGCAAACCTTGTTTAGAAGATATATAAACCCGCAAAAGCACTTACAACCATGAGCAATTTAGTAAAAGAAAACCGCACCGGTTTCCAAATGCCGGTACTGATTTACCCCACCGGTGCATTGGCACCTGTGATAAGTCAGGCAACAATGGAAATGCACTACGGCAAGCACCTTCAGACGTATGTCGACAACTTGAACAAGTTTGTAACAGGCACCGATTTCGAGGGCCTCACACTACGCGAGATTATAATGCAGGCACCGCCGGGACCACTATTGAACAATGCAGGGCAGGTTTTGAACCATTCGCTTTATTTCGAGCAGTTCACGCCCAACCCGCAAGGCAACAATACTCCCGGGCACAACCTCAAGGAGTTCATACACTTCGATTTCGGGAATTTCGAGACGCTTAAAAAGAAGATGGAGGAAGCAGCCGCTTCACTCTTCGGCAGCGGTTGGGTGTGGCTGGCACAGGAAGAGAGCGGCAAACTGGGTATTGTGAGCTGCCCTAACGGCGACACACCTTTGCGCCACAGGATGACACCGCTCTACGGTATTGATGTATGGGAACATGCCTATTACCTCGACTACCAGAACCGGCGTGCCGAGCATGTGAAAAGACTTTGGGAGATTGTAGACTGGGAAATGGTCGAAAGCAGACTTGACATATAACCGATTAAGGCGCCATATATGGCGCCTTAATCGGTTATATGACACTTTGAAAACAATGTGACTATCTTGCCTCTTTTACCAAATACACTATCACCGGCAAGTGGTCACTGTATCCATTAAGCCACACACCTCCTGCATGGGTGCGCAAGGTGTTGCCTTTGTAGCGTCCCTCCTGCTGGAACATATAATTGCGGGAGAAGATTTCTGTCTTGTAGAGTTTCAATGTAGAACGGTCGTTGCCAAGCAGGTTGCCGGAAACCACAATCTGGTCAAAAAGATTCCATTTGCCTTTGTACTTGAGCGTACCGTGCCCCTTCTTGCGGAGGATATTCCACCAAGGATTATAAAGGTCGGTTGCACCTTTCACCTCCTCTTTCTCACGCACGGCACCAAGACACTTCTTCATACTCTTGTTATCGGGGTCATCGTTCATATCACCCATAATGAGTACTTTGGTGTCGGGTTGTTCATTCATTATTGAGTCCTTGAGTTGGCGCACCAGAACTCCGGCGCGTTCGCGCGCAGGGGATTTGGCATAACGTGATGGCCAGTGGTTTACGATAATGTGAACCACTTCGCCGCCCATTTCGCCGCTTACGATAAGGAAACCACGGGTCTTGTATGTAGTGTCGTTATCTTCGGTTGTATAAGGGGCAAGTTTCGAAGCAATGGGTTTAAAGAGTTTAGGATTGTAGAGCAAACCGCAATCGACGCCTCGCTTGTCGGGGCCCTCGATATGTACGAAATCCCAACCACGCGGAGCAAGAATCTCATGATTCACAAGGTCGGCCAGCACACGACTGTTCTCGATTTCCGAAACGCCCACCGCCGCCATTCCTGCCGGAACGACATCAGTACCCATCTCATTGAGCACCGTGGCCATATTCTTGAGTTTATTGGTATACTTGAGGGTTCCCCACTTGTTTGTTCCGTCGGGCAAGAACTCATAGTCATTCTTTCCCTGGTCATGGATAGTGTCGAAAAGGTTCTCGAGGTTGTAGAAACCCACACTGTAGACCTCATACTTCTTCTGTTGGGCAAATGCTGTAGAAAGGAACACGAACAACATGAGCACAACCATCATGCAACTATACTTTCTCATTATATATATATTGTTTTGTTTCTGCATTTTTACGGTGGGTAAAATTAATGAAAAAAAACGTCTGTTGTATCATGGATACAGGATTTATATTCCAAATAAATGAAAAAATCGGTATTCTCCACCCTGCACAGTCCAACATACAGCATTCTGAATCAATTTGTAATATATTTTTACGCATAAATTCCTTTTTTCTTTGATTTTGTCAAATTTTACTATTACTTTCGCGGTCCGAATCAATTCAACATATCCGAAATAACAATAATTAAAACTATACAATAATGGCACAGATGAATTTTGGCGGCGTCATCGAGAACGTCGTGACACGTGAAGAATATCCATTGGCAAAAGCATTGGAGACATTGAAGGACGAGACAATAGCTGTAATAGGTTATGGCGTACAGGGTCCGGGCCAGTCGCTCAACCTGCGTGACAACGGTTTCAATGTGATTGTAGGCCAGCGCAAGGATTCAAAAAGTTGGGACAAGGCCGTTGAGGACGGTTGGGTTCCCGGCGAGAACCTTTTCGAGATTGAGGAGGCATGCGAAAAGGCAACAATCATAGAATACCTCCTTTCCGACGCAGGCCAGATTGCAGTATGGCCCACAGTGAAGAAGCACTTGACTCCGGGCAAGGCACTCTACTTCTCTCACGGATTCGGAATCACATACAAGGAGCGCACAGGCATTGTACCTCCCGCCGATGTAGACGTAATCCTCGTAGCACCTAAGGGTTCAGGTACCTCGCTGCGCCGCATGTTCCTTCAGGGCCGCGGTTTGAACTCAAGTTACGCAATCTTCCAGGACGCTACAGGACGCGCTTGGGACCGCGTAATAGCATTGGGCATTGGTGTTGGTTCGGGTTATCTTTTCGAGACCACATTCAAGCGCGAGGTTTATTCCGACCTTACAGGTGAGCGCGGCACACTCATGGGCGCCATCCAGGGTATCTTCGCTGCACAGTACGAGGTTCTGCGCAAGAACGGCCACACACCTTCCGAGGCATTCAACGAGACAGTAGAGGAGCTTTCACAGAGCCTCATGCCACTCATCTCGGAAAACGGCATGGACTGGATGTATGCCAACTGCTCTACTACAGCACAGCGCGGTGCGCTCGACTGGTGGAAGAAGTTCCGCGACGCCACAATGCCTGTTTTCAACGAACTCTATGCCGAGGTTGCAGCAGGCAACGAGGCACAGCGCAGCATTGACACCAACTCACAGCCCGACTACCGTCAGAAACTGGAAGAGGAGTTGCGCGAAATGCGTGAGACCGAGATGTGGCAGGCCGGAGCCGTGGTACGCAAACTCCGCCCCGAGAACAATTGAGAATAGCGCATACACATTACAACAATCGCCTGCAAGTTCAACTTGCAGGCGATTGTTGTATTAAAAAAAGTTTATATCTCTTTCACATAAATATACTTTTTTTTATCTTTGTAGGTTAGCAGGCGGCTTTCTGCACCACCACAAAACCGCCAAACAACAAAGTATTTAAGTATCAATTCATTATAAATTATCATGATTAAATCAAAGTTCGCAGCATTTTTGTTGCTATGTCTCGCCTGCATAACAGGCGCCAATGCACAGGAACAGTCTGCCACGAAAACCGGGGACGGCAAAATCAAACAGCCGCCCGCACGTATGCTCTATGCCGACACGCTCCTGCTCAAGGAGGCAAACGCAGTGGACAACGTCATTACCATCAATGACGAGGGCAATGAGTCGTACACATTCTCCGAAGGGCAGCTTGGTGACGATGATGACTACGCAGGAACAACCGCAATGGTCTCATCGAATGATGACTACTTCCTTTCCGAAGTAGGTTATCTGTTCAGTCCCATGCGTTTCCGCGTTCGTGCATACGAGTCAATGTACAACAACGTCTATGCCAACGGCGTGCTCATAAATGACGCCGAGAGAGGACAATTCAGTTACGGAATGATTGGCGGTCTCAACGACGCTACCCGCAACAAGGAGGGCGCGACCTATCTTGAGCACAACCGTTTCGGTTTCAGCACCATTGGCGGTGCAAGCAACATAAACATGCGTGCCAGCCAATATGCCGCAGGCAACAAGGTATCACTTGTAGGCTGTAACCGCAACTACCTTGCCCGCCTTATGTACACAGGTTCTACGGGTCTCATGCAGAACGGTTGGGCGTTCACGGCCTCGGCTTCATACCGTTGGGCGAACGAGGGTGTAATTGAAGGAACATTCTACAACTCACTGGGTTACTTCCTTGCCGCCGAGAAGAAAATCAACGACAAGCATAGCATTTCTATTGCCACATGGGGTTCACCCACCGAGCGTGCACAGCAAGGTGCCGCAACAGAAGAGGCATACTGGCTGGCCGGTACCCATTATTACAACCCCAACTGGGGATATCAGGACGGCAAGAAACGCAATGCCCGCGTGGTGAATTCATTTGAGCCTGCTGTCCTTTTCACATGGGACTACAAGATAAACGACAGAATGCAGTTGACCACATCACTGTTCGGCAAATATTCAATGTACAGCACAACAGCCCTCGGCTGGAACGGCAACGCAGCCGACCCGCGCCCCAACTACTACAAGAACCTGCCAAGTTCGGCATTCGATGTATGGGACATTGAATATACCCCTACTGAAGACGAATTGTCGGACTACATGCAACTCTACAACCAATGGACATCGAGCAAAGCCAACCGCCAGCTCGACTGGAACTACATGTATTTTGCCAACCGTCAGGCAAACGCCGTTGGCGGCGAGTGTCTTTACTATGTAGAGCGCCGTCACAACGACCAGTTGGCACTCAACCTGGGTTCAACACTAAACATTGAGTTCGACAAGTACAACACCGGTACAGTGGGACTTAACCTGGGAAGCACCAAAGGTATGCACTACAAAACAATGAGCGACCTGCTGGGTGCAGACAAGTACACCGACATCGACAAGTTCTCGGTCGGGGACTTCGGGCCAAGCAGCGACTATGTACAGAATGACATAGACAACCCCAACCGCCGGATTGGTGTAGGTGACGTTTTCGGATATGATTATGACCTGAATGTCAACAAAGCGAACCTCTTCTACCAGCACCGTTTCGACAAAGGCATTTACCACCTGTTTGCAGGCGCCCACCTCGAGGGGACCACAATGGAGCGTTACGGTCACATGCGCAACGGACGTGCGGCTCTCTTTTCAAAGGGCAGCAGCGGCACTGCCTACTTCCTTGGTGGAGGTGCCAAGTTCGGTCTCATCATGCAGTTTGATGCATACAACACACTCTCTTTCGGTTGGGGTTACGAGAACCGTGCGCCCATCGCATACAACTCGTTCATTGCTCCACGTATGCGCAACGACTTTGTACAGGGACTCGAGAACGAGAACATCCTCAATGCCGAAGTCTCTTACAGCCTGAATGCTGGTCCGGTGACAGCAAAGGTTAGCGGATATGCAACCATGTTCAACGACTGTGTTGAGCAGAATGCTTTCTACAATGACTCTGAAGCACAGTTCACATACCTCACAATGACAGCTGTCGACAAAGTACACTATGGTCTTGAGGCTGCCGTTGTATACAACATAACATCGTCACTTTCGGTGAACGCTGTCGCTTCGGTGGGCAATGCCGAGTACAGGAACAACGCCAAAGGTTTCCTGATAAGCGAGAACGAGGATGTGTTGCATTACGAGAATGTCTACATGAAAGGAGTCAAGGTCGACGGCACCCCTCTCACAGCATTGAGCCTTGGCGTGGACTACAACGTAAGCGGCTGGTACCTGAGCGCAAACGTCAACTACTACGACAGGATATATATCGACGCTTCAAGATACGCACGTCTTGAAAAAGTTGTCGGTTTGCCAACTATTGACGCCACAACAGGCGAGGAAATCCTCAACATCCCCACCCAGTTCAAGGGTAAAGGTGGTTTCATGGTAGACGCGTCTATTGGCAAGAGCATTAATTTGAGGGGCGGAAACAGACTCAACATAAACTTGAGCCTGAACAACATCCTCAACAACCAGAAGATGATTACAGGCGGTTACGAGCAGAACCGTGGCGACAGCAACTCGCAAGGCGAGGCACGCGTATACAAGTTCTCGAAGAACCCTTACCTCTACTATGCCAATGCATTCAATGCATACCTGAACATCGGTTTCCGTTTCTAACATAAAAAAGAGGATATAATTATGAAAACAATTAAATATATATCAGTACTTGCACTCACGCTCTTCACAGCAACATCGTGCATGAACGTGTTCGACGAACCGGAGTTCAATGTTTTTCCATTCGGAAATAATGAAATAGGCGAGGCAAACACCACCATCGACGAACTCAAGACAATGTTTGCTTCCACAATTTCGGCAAGCGGCGTAAAGGAGGTAACAGACAGCATAATTATCGAAGGTGTCGTTGTTGCCGACGACGCTCAAGGCAATGTATACAAGCAACTTATCATAAATGACACGACAGGTGCCATAATCATTGGCGTGAACGACGTAGGTCTCTACTCAATGACACCGGTGGGCCAACGTATACGCATTGACTGCCGCGGATTGCATGTAGGCGGTTACGGCAAGATGGCACAGGTGGGCGGTCTCTACAATGGCGGCATAGGCCGAATGAACCAGTACCTGTTCCCACAACACGTGCGCCTGATAGGTGCCCCCGACAGGACACAGCGCGAGATGACACCCGAGGTCATTGACGAGTCATTCTTTACAAACGAGAACAAGGACAAGCTTGCAAAGTATGTGCGCCTTGAGAACGTGGAGATTACCGAGGCCGACGGCACAGCGCTATGGGCACCGGCAGAACTTGACCCTACAGAATCAGGTATTGTAGAACGCCACATAAAGATGGGCAAGACCAACATTGTGTTGCGCATGAGTACATATGCCGACTTTGCAAACGAGATTATCCCCGATGGCAAACTCAACATCAACGGTGTTCTCACACGCTTCAAGGACTATTGGCAGTTCGTAATCAATGCAACAAGCGATATCGAGCAAATTCAGGAATAATAATAAAAACAATATAAAACCATGAAAATCAAAAATTTATTTTTGGCAGCGATGACCCTATTCGCATTCAGTGCGTGTACATTCATCCCTGAATCGCCCTACGATTTCCCTCTCGACGATTCAACCGAAGGTGGCGCGGCCAATGGAGGTACAACTGAAGAGGGTGTCTACATCAACGAGACATTTGCTTCAAGTTTCGGCGTTTTCAGCACCGTAGAGACCGTGGGCAACACCCCTTGGATTATCGACTACAAGACAGCAAAGGCAACATCGTATGTTGACGGCGTAAACAATGCCGCAGAAAGTTGGCTTATATCAACCCCTGTCGACTTCACAAACGAGACTGAGGCATTTGTGGCATTCGAGTACATCATCCGCTACTCCGAGAGCGGCAAGGTTGCCAAGAACCACCAGTTGCTCATCAGTTCAGACTATGCAGGTGACCCCGCAAAGGCGACATGGACCGACCTGCCATATGGCGCGGTAGAAGGCAGCGACTGGACAACATTCTACAAGGCAAACGTGGCTGTACCGACCGACTTCCTTAAGAAAAGCGGAATTGTATTTGCACTCCGTTACACAGCCACAACAAAGGCCGGCACATGGGAGGTAAAGAACTTCAAGGTTGCCCATGGCACAGCCGCTGAGCCCGAAAAACCCGAGGACGCACAGGAATACACAGTTGCCGAGGCTATGGCAGCCTTTACAGGCACAGCAAAGCCTGCTATTGTAAAGGGTTATATCGTAGGTACAGTAAACGGTCAGGTATATACTGAGGGTTGCGTCTTCAGCGGAACAGCGGAGTCAAATACCAACCTTCTTATTGCCGACAATGCCGATGAGACAGACTACAACAACTGTATGCCTGTACAGTTGCCAAGCGGCGCAGTGCGCAGTGCATTGAACCTTGTAGACAACCCAGGCAACTACAAGAAGCAGGTAACCCTCACCGGTAGCCTTGAGAAATATTTTGGCGTTACAGGTTTGAAGAGCGTATCGAAGTATGTCATCGACGGCGTAACTCCAGAAGAGCCCGAGACTCCCGAGGGTGCATACATCAGCGAATCTTTTGCAACAAGTTTCGGTACATTCACAACACAGGAGACAGTAGGCAACTATCCTTGGGTAATCGACTTCAGCACAGCAAAGGCAACATCGTATGTTGACGGCGTAAACAATGCCGCAGAAAGTTGGCTCGTATCACCGACAATCGACCTCACAAACGAGACAGAAGCATACATCGCATTCGAATATATCATCCGTTATGCCGAAAGCGGCAAGGTTGCCGACAACCACCAGTTGCTTATTTGTAACGACTTCTCGGGCGATGTTGCAACAGCATCATGGGTGAATATTCCTTATGGTGCTGTCGAGGGAGTCGACTGGCAAACATTCTACAAGGCAAATGTTGCAGTTCCTGCAGAGTTCCTTGGCAATAGCACTGTTACTTTCGCACTCCGCTACATGGCAACAAGCAAGGCCGGAACATGGGAAGTAAAGAACTTTGTTGTTGCACACGGTGCAGCAACAGGCGAGACACCGGAAGAACCCGAGACACCCGACACACCTGTTGTTCCAAGCGGTGAGAACCTGCTTGCCAACGGCAGTTTCGAGGATTGGAGCGGCAGTTCTCCAATTGCTTGGGGAGAAGGGAACGTCGGTCATAACGCCACTATTGCCCAGAGCAACGAGGCACGCACAGGCAGTTATTCGGTTATTGTAAACGGAACAACAACCAACAAGCGCCTTGCCTCAAAGAGTTACACCCTTGCAGCCGGTACATACACATTCAGCGTATATGTAAAGGCAAACGGAGCAGACGCCGGTCATTGCCGTATAGGATATGTACCTCTCACCAACGGTGTTGCAGGACAGTATAAATATGAGACACCTGCTGCTTCGGCAGCGCCTGCCGAGTGGACTCCAAGAGTATACGAGTTCACACTCACAGAGCAGACAGAGGTTGCGTTTGTTGTAATGAACAACAAGACAGGCAACGGCGCTTCATTCCTTGTCGACGACGCTTCATTGACAACAACCGACGGTTCAATCTCCGGTGGCGGCAATGAGGAAGGCGGTGATGAGGAAGAACCCGAGACTCCTGCAGCAGGAGGCGAATACCTTAACGAGACATTCGCTACAGACCTCGGTTCATTCAAGACTCAGGAAGTTGTAGGCAATTTCCCATGGGTATTTGCAGCCAATTATGGTGCAAAGGCTTCAGGTTACTCAAACGGTGCAAGCCAGGATGCTGAAAGTTGGTTGATTTCACCGGCAATGAACCTCGCTGGCGAGACAGCAGCAAACATTGCCTTTGATTATGTAATAAATAAGGGAGATGTAAATGCAGCCGCTGCAAACCACAAACTGCTTGTAACAAACAACTACACAGGCGATGTAACAACCACAGAGTGGGTTGAGGTTGACTTTGGTGCAGTGAACAACAATAACTGGACATTCCACAACACAGGAGAGATTGCACTACCGGGTTCAGTAATGGGTAAGTCTGCAGTTGTCGTTGCATTCAAGTATATGTCAACAACAGCAAACTCAAGTACTTGGGAAATAAAGAACGTTGTCGTTTCAAGCGCAACAAAATAAGCATGTAAAAATGCCGATAAAATAAAACAAATGCGATGGGCTAACCCATCGCATTTGTTTTTATAATATCGACAATCTGTACTCTGTACTCTGTTATCTGTACTCTGTTATCTGTACTCTGTTATCTGTACTCTATTATTTGTACTCTATTTTTGTGTTATATACATATCCACCAGCGGAACAACAACAAGTACATCAAGCACGGCAAGCATGAGCACCGCACCAAGGGCACCTATTGTAAGCGCCATTGCCAAGGCATAGAGGAACGAGAAGGCATGCAACAGGATAAGCGCAATTGCCAACAAGAACCACACCTTTAGTTTCGTTATCCTGTACAGCATAACAGCAACAGTTGCAACCGCCAAGGGAATAAAGAACATAAGGTTCTCGTTTATTGCAACAAGCAACAGCAGGCTCAGGAACATCATTAAAAGAAGAGTACCATAAAGTTTGTTTGTCGACAACTGTACCGCAGCCTTTGCTCCTGCACTCAAACGTATTGAACCGGAAGTTGCGTCAACAATCTTGCAACGCTGCCTGATGTGCCCCCCTGCAACCAGCAGCACCATTACGACAACTGATACCGTCATTGCCACATTGTCGAACTGTATGCCCTGTACAATACCGAAAGGTTTGAACGTGACACCGGTGACAAGGCACAAGAGATAAGCAACAAGTTCACCGGCCGCAAGCACTGCCAAGGCAACAAGAAGAGAATTCAATGCCACGCGCAACACTCTCCTCAATTGCACACGCCCGCGCAAAATCTCCACCACAAGCATAACGGCAAACAGCACAAATATAATTGAGTTAAGCAGGATATACTGCCCTTTGGTAAAGTTGAACAAGCCAAGCAATGGCAAAGTAAAATTGATGGTATCATCTGACGCAACAAGAGCGTTGCGGTTTGAATATTCCGCACCGGTAATATACCTGCGCACAACGGGAACAACCTGCGAACCATAGTGCTGTATGGACTTTGGAGTTACATTGGAGAGATTGTCAAGGTCGGTATGGTAGTGGTTTATATCGGCAATGGTAGAGAAGTTCATGCCGGGTATTTCATCCTTCACAATAGTAAAATCGGTAAAGTTGGGCATGAAACCATATACTACGGTTGTCAATGAATATGTGAAAGGATATTCGGCTGCCGAGGCATAGAGTTCCATGATTTTTTCATTGCCGGGAGAAGTCTCAAAAAGCAGTGCGGGACCGAACGGGCCGCGAGCCTCAAGATTTATCATGAAACCCACATCGTTGAACTCCTCGCGGTTGTTCTCCCAAATGGCCTTCATACCCTTCATACCAACCTCTTCGGCGTCGGTGAAGAGGACCTTTATACCTTGTTTCCAATCGCTCTTATAATTCAAGGCCTGTTTTACGCTCTCCAATATCACCCCCACGCCGTAGCCGTCATCGGCAGCACCAAAGGACCATACTGTATCATTTTTGGCAATGGGCTGCGAGTAACGCGAATCGTAGTGCGCAACCATGAGAAGGTACGTAGGTTGCCCGCCATGGTTCAACGGTTCAAACGTTGCAAGCACGTCTGTTGCGTCAAAGGTGTATGTCACATGTTTATTTTCAGGCCCGGTGAGCGATTTATATTCAAAGAGCCGTACAGTATCGGCGCCGAGTTGTTCGAGCCTTGAAACAAGATAATCACGCACCTCGGCACGTTCAGCCGGGTGCGCCACCGAATGGTGCTTGCGCGAAATCACCTCAATATCCTTCACCACCCGCTCTGCGGAAAATCCCGGAGAATCAACACTCTCGACAGCAGGACGACTGCCCCAACCGTATGCAACCAGCCCAATCGCTACTGCAACTGCCGCTAACAGAAAAATCCTTACTTTATTCATAACATCAAGTTTAGAAACTGCTTATTTTGTGCTAAAATAGCAAAAAAATGAACAAAGCGTAAAACTGCAGCCGCACAAATTGAACTTTAAAGCAGATAAGTTATAAAGTTTGTCAACAAATTGAGGGTGACCCAAAAGTCACCCTGACACGACGTTTGGCAAAATGTCGGCGTTGTCTATTTCTTGTCTTGGATTCCGAACGAAAGCCACACTTCGGGAGAAAAACGTTGCTTTATTGGTGTTTTAGAAGCGTTGAATGCCTCCTTAAGTTCTTCAAGACAGGCATGGGCAGCCTCGCGCGCTTCCTTCAATTTGGCTTCGGCAACATCCTGTTCGGCGCCGGCCTGCTCAAGTGCACTGCATGCAGTCGACAACCTGTCGACATCCACAGCAATACCATTCTTTGCAAGCACATCGATCTGTTTCCTGACACCTTCAATCAAAGATTGAGCCTTTGCAATAGGCTCCATATAAATTTTGTTCATGATAATTGTTTTTTAATGAATTCATATTTCACAAGACTACAAAGCCTTGTTTCTTACGTAAAATTAAATTAAAAAACAGAAACAAACAAGAACCTATATCACTATATATCAACAACATATACACACCCAAGACATTGAGAACCAACGGATTGAAAAATAATTAAAAAAAGTTAAAACTAAAGATACACACTATACAGAACATGCACTTTAAAAGGTTTTGATTATCGGAAATCCGAAGTAAAATAGTATCTTCGCAACAGTAACAAAACATACACATCATGAAACTATTGGAAGGAAAGACTGCCCTTGTCACAGGGGCGACACGAGGAATAGGACGTGCAATTGCAGTCAAGTTCGCACAGGCAGGTGCCAACGTGGCATTCACATATAGGCAAATCAACAGCAATGCCGAGGAATTGATAAAGGAAATTGAGGCAATGGGAGTGAAATGCAAGGGATACGCTGCCGACGCTGCCGACTTTACGGCCACAGACGCTGTGGTAAAGGAGGTTGCTGCCGACTTCGGGCGCATTGATGTGCTCGTGAACAATGCAGGAATAACCAAGGACGGACTGATACTGCGCATGACGGAAGAACAGTGGGACGCAGTAATAACCACAAACCTTAAATCGGCATTCAACTTCACACGCGCCGTTGTACCTTTCATGGCAAAGCAACGCGGCGGCAGCATAATAAACATGTCGTCGGTTGTGGGCGAGAACGGCAATGCCGGACAGTGCAACTACTCGGCGTCAAAGGCAGGCCTCATAGGACTTGCGAAATCTATTGCCAAGGAGATGGGCCCGCGTGGCATACGCGCCAACTGCATTGCCCCGGGATTCATTGTCACTGACATGACAAGCGCAATACCCGAAGAAATGCGTGCCGAGTGGGCAAAGACCATTCCGCTGCGCCGTGCCGGCAACCCCGAGGATGTTGCCAACGTAGCATTGTTCCTTGCCAGCGACATGTCGGCCTACGTAAGCGGACAAGTCATCAATTGCTGCGGCGCAATGAGTTGCTGAAAACCCAAAAGCGGGTGACCCATTATACTTTTGGATCACCCGCTTTTTTATCCAAGAAGACTCTTTTTATCCGACCTCGGTACAAGAGCCTCACTCCCAAAAGATTATAGGACTAATCCTGAAAGTATCCTTTACCTCATTATACCCGGCCTTGTTGTCGCACCCCACGAATGTCATCTTCTTGCCAATGGCCTTGCAGTCGACAATGCACTGCTCCTGAGAAGTTATCCACACATTGTTCTTGTCATCGATTGAAATGCATATTGCCGGCCTCTCCTTATACTTTCCGTACTTTATGCTGCGATACTTGAGGTCGTAATGCTTTCCGCCGTATGCAATCTGTATATTACCCTTGCGGTCGAAACTTATGCGCCCGCTACCTTCGGCAGGTTTGAAGTTGTCGCCCCTTTTTGCAATCAGCACACTGCTGTAACAGAAGTGGTAGTCATACGTTGCCGAAAGGTCATATATTGCCGCAGGAGTGTACCCGCCACGCCAACTGCTGTTATCGTTTTTCTTTATTACGAACCTGTTTTCAAGTGTCTTGGGCACATAAACCGTATTGTATTCACTCTTCAGAATGAAATAGTTCTCATCCTCACCCACCTGGGTGAACTGCGCCCACGCGTCACGCTTCATATTCGGACGAAACTCTATCCATTTGCCGTTACCGCGCACAAAATAGCCGTCATATTCGGTACTTGTAGTGGTATAACAATAGAAGAGACCGTGGGTATAAGGACACACCGGGTGCACACTGATTGTGTTGTACACTACCTCCCAATTGCCGTTCTTCTTGCGATCGACAAAAACCTTGTCGCGTGGAATCTTGGGCACGGATACATTGCAGCGTTTGCTTTCAATGTAGTAAAACTGGTCGGTCTCACGGTACTGCTTATACTCGTTCCAAGGTTCAGCCTTGTCGGCCGGACGATACTCTAACCACTTGTCGCCGTTCTTTACAAAATAACCGCCTTCATAGACCACGAGTGCAGTTGTCTGCGCAATGGCAGAAAATGCAATAAAGCACATTGCTGCCAGACTAATAAAAAATTTCTTTTTCATAACTATTGAGTTTTTTTTATATTTATATCTGTATTGACCGCATGCGGTTTAACCATTCAGTTTTCACTTTGACAACGCCGTCTTTTCGCAACCCGCAGGGCGTGACCTTGCCACGCAGCCTGCGACCTGTTGCTGCCGGCGTTATCGAAGCCTGCGGCTTTCACCTTTCACCTTTCCGTTTCCTGTCAGTTTCTCCCAATATCCGGTCTCAAAGTGTACACCGCAGTCGAACGAGACACCGTTCTTCTCGTAAGGACCTTCAATAATCTCAATATTGCCCAAATTAATCACGATATTGCACTTTTGGGCAACTCCCGTAATGCCATCTACGGTACAATCGTTCACGGCATTCTCAAAGGCGCCTGCACCACCGATGATAACATCCATGCGGCAAAGTTTATCGGCCGGGGAATCAAAGACAAGAACCACGCCCGCAGGGCTGTAATACTGTACAAAGCGCATGCCGTCCTTTTCAATGCGGTTGGTTACCTTCATGTTGTTGTATTTGGCACCGATATTGCGGCAGAGCAGCTGCTCAAGGTCTTTTACCATTATGTTATACCCCTCTTCGGTATCGGAAACGCGATACAGATACAATGGTGTACCGCCCTGAATCTCATTCTTGAATATTGCCTCCATTGTAGGTGAATAGCCGCTGGCCTGCCAACTTTTCTTGTCGCTGTGCCTCTTCACATACTCCGCTACTACAAACATTGGATGTTCTACCCCTGAGCGCTGCCCGTTCTTACCTATAATGTTTTTATCGCGACCTTTGTAGAAGCCCGTGCCGTTAATCCAATCGAGTATACCCTCACGCGCATGAGGCTGCACACTCATCCATTCCTGCTCATCGAGCATGGGAGCAACAAGGAAACTCTCATCAATGCAAGGGATATACACGAACGAGGGACCTCCAAGCCCGGCAATATTCTTGCGCAGGAGTTCAATCTCATCGTCCCACTGTTTCTTTATTGCCTTAATTTCATTTTCAATTGCCGCCGCACGTTCAGAGGTTGCCGTTCTTTTCTCATCCTTAAGCATGTCTATCCGGGGCTGATAGTGATTGAAAAGCGCCATAATGACTTCCTTGGGCAACAGAGGCCTTACAGTCTCATCGGACTGCACTACATGAAGTTCGGCCGGTGCTTCGATAGATATATCTCCCGAAGAACTCATTTCAAAGCCTGAGGACATCATCATTACTTCCTTTAGCGATAGGCCTTTTGCAATAATGACCTGAATATCGGACATATGCTCATCGGCAATAAAGAGCGCATAACCGTCACCCCAGAAACCCATTTGCTGGCTGTCCTCTTCACTCACACACACCAACAGTTCCATGCCAAGGAAGTCTTCGGCAAAATACAAATCATGCTTGTTCAACAATGCTTTTATACTTCTGTAGCACTCATCATCACCCGATGAGAAAATGCGTGCCCAAGATTTATCATCAACATGTCTTTCCCTGCTATGCAATGTACCTTGAAGAGATGAAAATTCCTTAATAAATGTCTCAACTCCCCTTTTGTCTATTCCCTGCGCCTGCAATCCTGCCGCAAAGACAAACAGGAGCACAAATGTCGTATATATATTTTTCATACGTATTCTCTTCAAATTAAAAACCGAAATTAAAACCATCCATGCCATTCTCCATAAACTCGCTGTACCCCATGCCTACGATGAAGGCGACTCTGAGTTCCTCGCCCCCGTCATCGGACAGAACAAGGATAGCGTCGGAACTGCTATACACTATGGACTGTTCATTATCCTCACTGTTCAGGACCATAAGTTTCATTCCCATTACCTCTTCGTCACCGTTAAGGAATGGAAGCATGGCATTCTTGAGCCTGTTGTAACCGACTTCGTTAGTCGACATGAACTGGCGCATATACCTGAGCGAGCCGAATACCTTCAATGCGTCACCGGCAAGCATCTCTGAGAACATCTGCTTGAACATTGCCACAGATATATATGCATAGTCTACCCCCCCTGCCGCTCTGGTTTTTGCAAGTTTCTGCATATATAGTTCTACCTCGCTCTTTTCCTTTACCTGCCGATTGCAGGATGGAGTTGCCATGACGGGTTGCATTGAACCCAGACCGACAAACAGGAAAAGTGCCAAAAGAAATATTTTCCGTTTCATATGATTAAATTATTTTGTTATCATTTTATTGTTGACCGACAAGGTAGACTTCAATGTTTCCCTCATCTCATTTGCGTTGCTGAATGTGACAGCCATTGCCTGCTGCATATCACCGACAGCAATCATGAAGCACTTCATTGCGTCTTCGGGATTGTCGAAGGTATCCTCATCCGAGAACTCGGCAACTGCCGGGTGCAGTTCCTGAGAAGGCAGATTCTCATCCATGAACATGTAACCTGCAACAACAAGCACCGCCGCAACTGCACTGCGCCAGATAAAACGGGGAATAACAAACCGGCGCCCCCGGCTGCCGCCCACACTATCCTCATCCACTTGGGGCAACACTTCATCGGTCGCCAGAGAGTCAATCATTGCTTCAAGTCGTGCTTCGGCACCGGCGGGCAACTCTGCAGTTTCCTCACTGCCGCAAAGAAGCATTATTGCCTCTTTGTCCTTTTGGAGCGCGGCAGGAACGTTGTGCTCACGAAGGTAGGCGCACAGTCCGCGCTCCTCCTCGACAGAAAGTTCCGCGTTGAAGAACTTCTCTATCATTGTCCTAAGTTTCTTTTCTTCCATATCCTGACTCCTTTATATTTTAGCATATAATTCTTTGAACCTTTTTCTCACTCGCGACACCATCACCCTTATGTTGCCCTGCGAAAACCCTGTAATGCTCTCAATCTCCTCAAGACTGCAACCATTCATCTTCATGAGCATTACATGCCGCTGCGGCGGAGGGAGAGAGGCAAGGAACTTCTCAAGATACTCTCCTGCCTCATGTTCCTCAATCTCCGGCGGCGATTCCACAGCGATTTCATCGGATGACAGCACGCACTCCTCGCCATGATTCCTTACCGCCCTCAAGCGGTCAATACATATATTCTTGAGCAATGTACGGCAATAAGCCTCCGGCGAGACTAACCCTCCAAGTTCACCCTTATGCTCCCACAAACGCAGATAAAGGTTCTGCACAGCATCCTCTGCCTCAAAACTGTCGCAAAGCATACGGAATGCCTCGCGATAGAGTAGCTTTTGCAGCGGCAAGAACCGCCTTTTGAATTCTGCGTGTGTCACTTTATCTCAATGTTTGTAGTTCTCTCATTATGCCGCAGCATATGATTCCTGTACTCCTTCACCCAATAGACGAAGAAAATGCGAATTTGTTACAACGGGAAGCAAAAAAAATAATTATTTTGGCAGAAAGGAAAGAAAAAAACAGGACAAAGAGTCTTATTTTCATAATTATTTTAAAAGTTGTGCAACTTTAAAGGATATATGTGTTTTCATCAAACTGACGGAAAAGGACATCAATTGTTACAGCAGTTAAGATTAATTAACCAAATTAGAATTAATCTTTTTTTCAAAACAACAACTTTATCGGCATTCAACAACAGTACCTTTGTAATAAAAAGGTTATAGACTATGGAAACAAACGTTAATCATAAAACGTACAAGATGAAATTATTTGAAGACCTAATAATAGAAAGTGCCTTTGGAATGCCTCTACAGCCAATTTACAAAGGCGAGATACCCTGTGAATTATTATCATTCAACAAAGCCGTTGCACAAAAGAGGTATGACACAACTGTACATTTTTATATCAATGACAAGGAGTTCACAAGAATACTTACGTATCCCGAAAAATATCTTGAGATACTAAAACGTTTCAAATCAGTTATAGCACCGGATTTCTCTCAATACATAGAAATGCCCTACCCGATGAGACTTTATCATTGTTATCTTAACAAGGCTTTTGCTGCTTATTGGAGCAAAAATGGCATAAATGTTATTCCCAACATAACATGGAGTACCCCTGATAGTTATGATTACAGTTTTGCAGGTATTGAAAAGAACGGTATAATTGCCATAAACTGTACAGGAGTAAAAAAATCGGCGTATTCAAAGTTTCTGTGGTTAGAAGGATACAAAGAGGCCATCAAACGTTTAGAGCCAAGACACATTATAAGATACGGCGAAAAAATGCCAGGTGAGTTTGAAAAGATAAGCACATATTTTGAGAATGAAAACTATAAATTGTTAAATAATGGGAGGAAACGGTAGTTTTTTTAGTGGAATAACTAACTTTGAAGATGGTAGGACATACAAGACTATATTAAGCATTGGAGATAATATAAAGATACTTGAAACCAAAAATCCACATAATAGTCTTAAACTCCCAGAGGAGAGCCACACTCCGAATAGGACATATGCAACGTTTTATCGTAATGGAAAAGGATTGAAAGAAATCGCAGAATATGGTCCCGACGGAAAGAGGATTAATTCAATACATCTTCAAGATCACAAGGGGTTAGGGCCACATTGGCATCCTTGGAAGGATGGCGGTCAAGTAGAAAACGCCGCTTATGATTTAACAGACAGGATGAAAAGTATTATAAACAAAATCATAAACGTCAAGAAATGAACAGACCATATATAATCAACAACATTGACGGCAACCCGATGAACGCCAAATATCCACCAAATAAGGAACTGTACGGCGATGAGTTCGGTGGATACAAAAACAGAACAGAAGAAGTTCTGTTCTACGAATTTATAGTGTTGGAAAAAGATGTCTCTTTTATATACAATGGAACGAGATATTACTTTTACAAGCACAACACCCCCGCAACAGCATACAATGCAACCAAGAAAGAGATTATTGCTGAATACCCGAATGAAATAGAACTGATTGAAAGTTTCTCAATTGATGGCATACCGTTTTTGGAGTTGAGGGATGAAATATGTGACCTAAGCACGTATAGGAATGTGTTCAAACCACACTTTGATTTAGACAAGGACGGATACCCTTACAACTGTAAGTATCCGCCAAATAAAGAGAAATACGGTTTTTCGTATAATGGTTACAAAAGCTCTTTCGAGGAAACTCTTTATTATGATTTTGGAGTCCAGAACTATGACCTATACTTTAAGTATAAAGGCAAAGAGTATCATGTGCTTAATGAGTTTAATCATGTAGCCTTATGCGATGAACATTATACCAAAGAATACGAAGTTTTCGCTGATGAAATGGATTTCATTGAGAATTTCAATATTGACGGTGTACCTTTAATTAATTTAATTGAAGAACTTGAAGAAGCAGACCCTATGTAGTTTCATAAAGACTACGCTTTACAACAATCAATCATAAACTTCAAGAAATGAACCGACCTTATATAATCAACGACGCTGAAGGCAACCCGATAAACGCCAAATATCCACCGGACAAGGAACTATACGGCGATGAGTTCAATGGATATAAAAACAGAACAGAAGAAGTTCTGTTTTACGAATTTATGGTGTTGGAAAAAGAAGTCTCTTTTACATACAATGGGGTAAAATATTATTTCTACAAGCACAACACCTTGGCAACAGCATACAATGCAACCAAGAAAGAGATTATCGCTCAATACCCGAATGAAATAGAACTGATTGAAAGTTTCTCAATTGATGGCATACCGTTTTTGAAGTTGAGGGATGAAATATGTGACCTAAGCACGTATAGGAATGTGTTCAAACCACACTTTGATTTAGACAAGGACGGATACCCTTACAACTGTAAGTATCCGCCAAATAAAAAGAAATACGGAGATTCTTATGAAGGATACAAAAACTGGGCCGAGGAGGTTTTATTTTACCGTTTTGGAGTTTTATGCTATGATGCAAGTTTTACTTACAAGGGTAAAGAGTTTTTTCTGTTGAAAGAATACAATCATGCGGCAACATGTGACAAGAATTTTACTGAAGAATACGAAGTTTATGCAGATGAAATGGAGTTGATTGAAAATTTTAAAATTGACGGCAAGCCATTGATTGAACTAATTGACAAGATTCAAAATATTGATTCGGAGTAGTTGCATAAAGACTACGCTTTACAACAATCAATCATAAACTTCAAGAAATGAACCGACCTTATATAATCAACGACTCTGAAGGCAACCCGATAAATGCCAAATATCCACCGGATAAGGGTACAAAACAGGGGAGAAATTCAGGTGATTTCGCTCGTTTGCACAAGCATTCAGTTTACAACTACTTTCCTCCGATATTGAACCTGTATATCGCATGCAGCATGACATAGCTGTAGAATATCTTATCACGGTTGAAGTAACGCATGCCCGGCCGCACATAACTGTATTCCGCTGTGCGCTGGTGCAGTATATCCACAGCCTCGAGCTGCAAGGTCAGAGCCTTGTTCTTGAGGAAAGACTGCGAGACGGTTGCGTTCCACAACCACTGGTCATGGTTCATTATCTCATCGGCATAGCCACGGCGGCCGTACAACCCGAACGAGGTATTGATTTTCATTCCGAACGGAAGGTCAACCTGCGGCTGAAGTGTACACTCGAATGTGTGTCCGCTCTGGTTGTACTCGGGAGTGCTGCCGTAACGTGAGATGTCGGCAGAATATTGGCCGTTAAGGTTCACGTTCCATATTCCGCTGCGCCATTTGAGAGACATGCCGGCACGTGGGGAGTGGCCGTATACAACTGAAAGTCCGAGTTTATCGCCCATTGCGCCTATATAGTTCTTGTCGCGGCTTATATGATAGGCTCCACTTACAAACAATGTCCAATGACGCTCCTTGTCAAGCGGCTGTTCGGTATTTGCACCCACTGCAACAAAGTAGACCCCGTTGACATTATCCTTGGTGTGCAGCTGTTTGCCTGTTTGCGGGTCGGTCACAATTATATCAACAATCCTGTTGTTGTATAATCCGCAACTTGCGTAGAGGCTGTAACTGTCGCCGCGCTTCTCGTTGAACCAACGGCTGAAGAGGTTGAAATGGTTTTGCCATTGGGTCTTAAGGCCGGGGTTGTTTACACGCTCAACCATCTGGTCGCTGGTGTCGGTAACAGGCAGCAGCTCAAGTAACGAAGGACGGTGTGAGTAGCCGAAATAGCGGAGTGTTACCTCGCTGTTCTTTACAGGTTTCCATTTTATATCGGCATATGGAGTAAAATCGAAATAACTACGCGAGGGAGAATGTGCCGTACCCCCTCTTTCATACAGCAGTTCCTCATCGTAATATTCAATTTCCACAGCCAACGCTGCTTCAATTTTGTCCCAAACGCCCGTGACTGAAGGGTCAATCAAATGCCTCTGTTCTCTCCTCTTTGAACAGTGACTGTTTGCAATGTCTATCACTGCCGCAAGTGAATCGGCAGTGGACGGACGCACTCCCGGTAGCAGCCCGGGCTGTGAATAATAAGGGTAACGGTCGAGCCTGTAGATAGTATAGTCATCATTGTTCTTCATCAGGAGATAACGGTAGTCTACCGAAAAGCTCAGGTTCTTGTTGAATTTTCCTTCAAGAGCAATCTTTGCCCTGAGGTCGCTGTTAAAGGACGGTGCGGTGCTGTATCGGCGCTCTACAGACTCAGTGGCGCTACTATTGAAATAACGGTAATTCCTGAGGATGTCCGCTGAGCCATTGTGGCTGTCCATGTGGTAAGCGGCCCCTACACTAAGCGAATAGCCCTCTTTCCTGAAGCGATGAATATAGCGGACATCCGTCTCTAAAGAATTGTTGTCGCTCACGGTTATATTTTGCGAGGAGTTTGAGTTTACACCCATTGCCCCAAGTTCAGCGCTGACATTTTCGCCCACAAGCCCTTTTTCGGGATTGGGGATATCCATTGCTGCCGAATAGGTTGAGAGATAGGAAGTACCTTCGTTGCGGTTATCGCTGTAACGATAGTCAATTGTCGCAGCAATGCGGTTAAGAGTATCGATGTTATATGTGATACTGCCGTTAAGGTTCAGGTTCCTGTCGCGACCGTCACTGACGGTGCGCTGATAGGAGTAATGGTTCCCTGCAGCGCCAAGGATATATTCTGTATTCGATATACGGTCATTGCCGCCGCTTGTGTGGCCGGCCTCCACCTCGGCATTGAGTTTAAGGTGACGAGCCTCGGTGTTCTTGCGGCCGTTGTCCCACGAGAATATAGCACCCGCCTTGCGATAGGTGTAGAGGCCCATAGGTCCCCACGGGTCACTCTGCCAGTTGCCGTTTTCATCGGCAACCTGGTTCTCACTAATGTTGTTCATCTGGGCATAGACGGCGGTTCGGCGCTTGTCGGTGAAATTGGAGGCGAAAGCCTTTGCCATGTACTTGCTGTGCGTACCACCGCCGAGGTCGGCATTCACGTTCCACTGCGTCTGGTACTCCTTCTTTATCTTGAGGTCTACAACTGTAACCTTGTCAGCATCGTGCACGCCTGCGAACTCCTTCTCCTCATCGGTCTTCTCATAGACTGCGATATCCTGTACCGCGTCGCTCACAATGTTGGACATTGCAGTGTTGGCGTCACCGATGAAAGGCTTACCATTGACAAGGATTGAACTCACGGCCTTGCCCTGGAAAGTAAGAGTTCCGTCGGACTCCATAACAAGGCCAGGCAACTGCTTTATGAGCGCCGCAATGGTAGAACCCTCGGGAACGCGGAATGCGTTGGCATGGTACACGAATGTGTCGGCCTTTATTGTCAGTACCTGTGCAAGGCCTGTCACCTGCAGTTCATCGAGCAGCACATCGCGCGCCAGCATAAGGTCGCCAAGTTTAGCCACCGGGCGCTTTGCAGTAAGTTCGACCTTCTTCTTCATTGTCTCGCACCCCACAAAAGAGATTTCGAGCATATACTTGCCGGCACTCTTTGCCTTTATGTCGAAACGCCCGTCGGCAGCAGTGGGAACGGCAGCAACTGCTGTTGTATCGTTCTTGAGCAGACGCACCGTTGCCGAGGGAAGCCCCTCGGTAACATTCTCGGCATCCACCACCCTGCCCTGCACGGCAAAGTTCTGTGCCAGGGCTGCAGAGAGAGCAAATGCACAAAGTACAAAAAGTGATAATGCCCTTTTCATTGTATTATGTATTTTTTGTCGTTTATTGTTCTTCAGTTGCGAATACGAGTTGCATGACAAGTCCATTGATTCGCCCGCCGGGCATATCCTTCGCAAAGATAATCATTCTACAAAATTTACCCCCCCAATTGTTAAATCACGTTAAAAACATTCTAAAAAAAAGGGATATGCTACACACGGCGATGTTTATTAATTAATTTTGTATATGCTTAAGCACCACGCGTTGGCGCTGTAACATCGCTTTTGCAACATATCCCACACAGCCGGAAGAACCACCAAACCGGCTGTTTTTTTATTTTATTCTACGTTCATTCATTAAGCAGACGCAAGAATAACTGTTTTGTTACAGTTTTTTGTGTTAAAAAAGTTTAACGTTCTGTGCTATTCTTTACCGACAATAATCTCCACACAACCATTCTCGCGCAAAACAGCGAGAGTCAACACATCGGGGAGCGGATAGAGCGCTGTAACATTGCTGTCATTTGCCTTTATGCCATTAATTGTCTCAATGCGGTCGCCACGGCGCAGGCCTGCCTTCTCGGCGTTGCCGTCTTCAAGAAGGCCGTTCACAACCCAATGGTCGGCCATTGGCGTGAAAGCAATACCGAAATAGTTGGGTTGCGGCGCACTGAAGTTCCTGTTAGGGCGAAGATAGATTGTCCAATGTGCAAAATCCATTATGACATCAAAGCGTTCAAGGAGTTCATTGCCTACAAGCCCGGCGTAACGTTCATCGGCCAAAGAGCCCTTATGGTTCTCGGACCATGAAATGCGCACATCGTTTATAGCATGCCCGCCCACGGTTATCCGTGAGGCACAAACATCATTCTGCACAGCAGAGCCTCCAATTCCGCCCACTGTATAAACGAACTTGCCGCCGCCATCGAACACTCCATTGGCCTTCAGTTTGCCGGCAGTGGTGCTGTTCATAGACAATGTGCCGGGCATTCCGGTATCGAGCAGAAAATCTCCGTTAAAGGTATAACCGTTAGCGAATGTTACGGAGAGCGGCAAAATCATACGCTCTTTCTTGTCGCCGAGCCATTTGCAATCAATGCGTACAAAGTCACCGGCAATCGCTTCTTCATTGGCAAGGAAACGTATATAGCCGTCGGCATAATTGAATTCCACTCGCTCGCCCAGCATGAACGGCAGACCGAACAGGCCATCGGTATCATTACCCACTATCTTACGGAGATTCATCACTACCGCCATCTGTTCATGATGTGACTTGCCGCCAACCTTGTAGTTCCAGCCGCTTGCGTCGATATTTGCCATCTCCATTCCATTTCCTGCCCCGCCAAGCATTGCCTTGCGCAAGTTGCCGTTTATGGCAAAATGATAAGCATAGAATGCCGAGTCGAGCAACAGATTGCTTGCTCCCGTATCGAATATCATGCGCGCCGGGAACGAGTCGCGCAACACCATATCAAAGCATATATGGCGCCTGTAACTGAATGGAACGGCTCCGGTTGGAAGTTCCAACGCAATAGTGTCGCTACTGCTCACAGGAGTTTCATTCTGTTGTACAGGCCTTGAACAGGCAGTCAGGAGCAGAACAACAACCAAAGTTGTCAAGCATTTGTGTCTTGTCATAATCATAGGGTTTTAATAGTATTATTGTCGCTAACCGCGCACTTGTTCATCCTGAGTGAAACGAAGGATCTCTTCTACGCAAACACGCTGTTGCCACTTATTGCAAGCGGAACATTATAGGCAGTGTAAAGCTTACATTAACAGCCTTGCCGCCTTGAGTACCCGGGTTCCATTTGGGCATTGCAGACACTACACGCACAGCCTCATCCTTGAGAGCCTTTTCAGCAGCGGCGCGCAGTGCCATTATCTCATCGGTACTCAGCGCCTCGCCTTTTTCGTTCTTGAATGCGGTAACCATAATCTTATCAAGCTCATTCTTTGAATTGGCCAACAGTTCCTCCTTCTGCGCAAGTGTACGTTTCATTATCACAATTTTCGCCCTCTCATCTTCCAGAAGCTTTTGTGCATTTTCCAGTTCTTCGCGACGGCGATTGAGAATATTTTCCGGCGTACCGCCCTTCTTTAGAACTTCCGACTCTTTTTTCCACTTGTCAATGTGCTGCTCAAATTCTTTGCAATCATTCTCGATACTTTCAATACTAAACTTGTAGTGTTCGATTTCTTTCGCTGTTTGCTCGGCAAGCGAGACTTCGGAATAATCCGAGGTAAAGTCAGACTTAACCACTTCGGCATTTGAAATGCTACCGTCGGACATGACAACAAACCTCACAAAAACTTTACCTTGCCCGTTGATGTCACGCGCAGCCTTGGGATATTTGACGTTCATTCTGAGCCACCTCATCAGTTCCGCCAATCCACCGGGATACTCAGGTGCAATCTCGCATACCTGATAGATTTTCTCTCCACCATCGGTAGTGCGTTCCTCAACATTAAAGTCTACTGTAAACGCAGAAACCTCCTTCTTGCCATTGACTACGGGAGCGGGGTTACCCACAATGCCGGCATGGGAACCGGAAGATGTTGTAATGAATATTATACCCTCCTTGTCCTTTACATTGTATTTCTCGTTCAGTTCGGCAGTGAGTGCGCTGTTCTTTATTACCTCAATATGAGCGATTGAAGAGGATTCAAGCTCTTTAAGGTCACCATCAAACACCTTGCCATCCACGACTATGAGCGCATTATCCTTGACATCAGTGTCTACAATG
>JAFQUE010000021.1 GCA_017408685.1 Bacteroidaceae bacterium
GCTGCTGCTTACGCCAATTGTGTAGCCGGTAACCTTTACAACATCACCTGTAGATGCTGTAACAAGTCCAGTGTTAGGATACTGGATGCTACCCATTGCTGTAGTTGCGCCTTCAACTGCCACGTTGTAGTAGCTGCCGTTGATTGTTAGTGTACCTGTGTACTCAACATACTGTATTACCGGTGCAGTCAGGAATGCATCCAGTGCAGCGCCGTCCATAACAGTAGCTGTAGGATATTCTACAGTTACAGTCTCTCCGGTCTTCTCGACAACAGATGTCTTGGGGAACTGGAGCAAGCCGCCATAAGTTGTAACAACGCCGTTAACAGTAACGACATCGCCTGCAACATATTCGTGTGCTGCATTCAAGTAAACAAGAACCATACCTGTTTCGTCCTGTACAAGGAAACCCTTAGAGTATGTTGCAATTACAGTACCCTTGATTGTTGATTCAACGTCCTCGGCAATGTCTTCTATGTTGTCATATTCAGCAGCAGGCTCCTCAACCTTGAATGTGAATGTCTGTCCTGCAAACTCCTCGCCGTCCACGCTCTTGATTACGCCTGCAGGAATCTCGAATGTGTAAGTACCGGTCTTCGTTACAGCCGCATTCATTTCGAAAGTGAATGTAACCTTGTTTCCTTCAACAACCGCAGCGTTTATCCATGCAGTTGCCGCAATACCGCCGTTTGCATCCTTCAGTTTGATGAATGTTACAGTTTCAGTACCAGTACCAGTATCACCAGTTCCAGTTCCAGGTCCAGTGCCAGTACCTGTTCCGGTTCCAGTGCCTGTTCCAGTGCCTGTACCTGTTCCAGTACCTGTACCAGTACCTGTGTCGGTTCCAGTACCTGTTCCAGTACCTGCATCGGCAGTAACAAGCTCAATATCCTTTGTAAACTCGATAGTTATGCTGCTGAGTGATTCAACAACCTCATCTGCAGCCGGTGTCTGGGAAGCGACCTCGAATGGAGTTTCTGGTTCCGGCTCTGTAGTTGCAAATATGTCAGCTATTTCTTCGGCTGAAAGTACTCCGTTGTGAACCTCTACACCTGTGATGGTTCCGGGGAATACCTCATATGTGCCTTCTGCAGTCATACCACCGCCAATGTAGATGTTGGCATTTTCGTAGTCAGCCTTAACCATCTGTGGAGTCGCAATCTCGTAGCCTGACATGAAGCCGTCGGAATGAGCATTATTCCACTCTTTGATAAGAGAGCCGTTCATATAAATCTGAAAAAGGTTGTTTGTTGGGCTGATGACATAAACCAATACAACATCTTCGGTAGCTAAAGGTATTGTACCGCTTGTGAAACGGTCTCCTGTCTTGCATGAAGCCAGATAACCGATGTTCTGGTTTGAAGTACCGTAAGCGACGTATGCCGAATTTGTACCCTTTGCATCTGTGTTGGCAGCCTGCGTAGGGTCGGATGTGCAGAAGAGTGCGTAACGAATGTTGTTCATTGATGCAGGAGTAGTCACCTTCAAAGCGACTGTCATGTCGGACAAAGCAAAGACCTTTGCTGCATCTTCATCGGAAAGCTGATACGGTGTTGTACCAATCTGCTCGCTTGTCAACTCGAGTACTAGCCCAGATATTGGTTCCGGCTCAGGCTCAACAGCAGCCTCCTCAACAGCATATACGTGGTGGATTGTCCATCCGCCCTTGCCGCTGTTGTATTGAGGAGTGCCGGCGCCACCGTTCTGGACATTGATCCATGTACCTGCTGCGTTTACAAAACGTACAAGCAGTGCCTCATCAACAATGTAACCCTGTGAATCTCCGTCGCCATTGAAATAGGCACTTTCGGTTCCCGTTGTTGTGGGGTTTGTTGTTGTGAATACTGCGGCACCGTCAACAGTACCGAAATCTTTTGGTGATGTAGCCTGCATGTAAGTACCGTCAAGCTTCATCAGATAATAAGAGCCTGCAACCCCTTCTTGAACAGGCTGCCATACGAATACAGCGGCATCGCTGAATTTAGCTGCGCTGTAAGGTGCGGCACCTGTGTTGCCAACAAAATAATAATTGTTGGTAGCCGACAGGTTCTTGATGGCAATAAGAGTCGGTGCAGTCTTTGCATTCAACTCTTCAGAACTGATACCGGTCTCAGTGAGACTGTAGTTCTGTGCCATCGCTGTTCCTAACATAAGGAAAAGCGACATGAAGAAAAGTGTAAATTTTCTCATAATTGTTGGTTTTGGTTAATAAATAAAGTTAATTAAATAATTTCAGTATCTTAATGCAATGCGAATAGGTTGTTTTCCTTTCAATTTGTCATTGCTTATGTGCGTAATGTGTTGTTGTACAATATACTTACAACTTGCAAATGTACCTTTTTTTGCTTTTTTATACAATGTGTTTCCCTGTTTTTTCGTAAAAAATAAATGAAATGCGGCAAAAAAAATGTATGTAGGCAAAATTTGATTACGCATTCTTCTGTTTTATGGGTTTGCGGTTATTCATGCAGGTAGCGTTGCCTTTGTGGTGTAAATTATCTGTTTTTTCTCCTTTTTATCGGCGATTTTTGCTCTTTCGGTCTATGGTGATGAACTTTAGGTTTGCAGTTTCTTTTGTTTTGATACTTTTTTTAACATATATTTTAGATACGAAGTTTGTTTTTATCTGCTTTTATGATATTTTTGCCACGTTTAAGAAATATGAATCCTTGCAAAAGGAAAATTTTATAAACCCAACAACTATGAAAAAGAATCTGCTATCGGCTTTGTTGGCCGTTTTTGCTCTCTTCAATGCCTCAATGGCACAGGAAAAAACTACATTGAGCGCCCAGGTCTATGGCTATAAGGGGGATATGGTGTATTTCGATTGTTTACAAACTCCTCTCATTGCCAAAGAATTCCATACAAATCCGGGCGAAGAACATCTCTACAGTTTCGATTGTGACAGGTTGGTATGCATGACCATAAACGGGCGTGTAAATGTAATTCTCCAGCCCGGTGACAGCCTGCATGTCGATATCAATTATGACGGCAAGAACGTGAAGGTGGAGTATGGCGGCACAGAACGTGCGGTCGCCAATAACCGTCTGCTCAAGAGTATTGACAATATCAAACGCAGCATGCGTTACAAGAGTCAGTTGTTGGGTTGCGTGGCACTTGACATGAAACCCAAGAAGCGTGTCGACGACTCGCGTATCCTGCTCCAGAAGGCAACGGCTCTGGTTGAGAAAAGTAAGGCAAGCAATGAGGCAAAGAACTATGTCGCTGCACTTGTGGACTATGATGTGTATATGTCGTTCATTGAGTACCCTGTGATGTATGAGAGTGTCCGCGGTCTTCCGGTTGCCGAACAGGAAATAGGTGACTATTGGAAAATAGCCGATGATTATACCTTAAGGAGTGACGCCGAGTCGCTGAGTTGTCCTGAATATGCAAGCCTTCTCATGCGCTATTGTTTCTACATGAACGATAAGGCTGCTCATGAGAGCGGCAAGCAATATTCCATGCCGGCTGTAATGGAAAATATGTATAAGGAACTGGCGGCTTTTTACAGTGGTGAACAAAGGGATTTTGTCCTTTATATACTGTTGCGCAATTTCATAATGAACGGCCAGGAGATTGAGAGGGCCGACGCTCTCTACAAGGATTATGTCGAGAACTATAACAGTAATGCCTTTTACAAGAGCATTCTTGACATGCTTCTGCAATAACCCCCTTTTAAAACAAAAACTGACTATAATATGAGAAAAACTATTTCTGATTTCAGGTTTTTCTTCACACTGCCGGTGATTGCCGTCGTGCTTGTGTGCAGTACTTCTGCCGTGCATGCACAGTCGGCCGCTTCGTGGAAGGAGAAACCTGTGACCGTGAGGGTCAGCAACCAGCCTCTGGGCAAGGTGCTGGAGATGGTTGCCGAAGCGGCCGGTGCAAAGATTACTTTGCAGGATGTTTCGCTGTGGAATATCAACAAGCCCACGAGTCTGGCAGTCAAGAAGAAACCGCTTGACAAGGTGCTTGGTGACCTTGTGGGTGACCAAAATGTAAAAATACGCTATGAGGGCAGCAACCAGATTGTGCTTGAACCCGACAAATACAGCGAAAATGAGAAGGGTGAGTTCGTTGTCTCGGGTCAGGTTCTCGACAAGGATACTCAGGAACCGCTCATAGGAGCCACCGTACTAATAACGGACGGTACCTCGAAGAACAAGGGAGCCAGGGGAGGAATGACCGACATTGACGGCAAGTTCAGCCTGCGGTTGAACCGCAAGGAGTCGATAAGCGTCTCTTATGTGGGGTATGAGCCTGTTTCAAAGCAGATAACCAAGGATGAACGCAATCTTGTGATAGAACTTAAGCCCAGTATAGAACTCGATGACGTTGTCGTTACCGGTATCAGTCGCCGCAGCAAGAACAGTTTTACCGGCAACTATGTAGAGGTCAAAGGTTCCGAACTAAGGAAAATGAACCCCACGAACATACTCAAGGGATTGCAGTTCTTTGACCCCAGTTTCAAGATAATCGAGAACAATAATACCGGTTCCGACCCCAATGCCGAACCCGATTTCCAAATTCGCGGCGACCAGTCTTTCGCGTCAAAGTCCACAAACAGCATGGACCTCATGCTCGATAACGTGTCAAGCCGTCCGAACACCCCGTTGTTCGTGCTTGATGGTTTCACGGTGCCCATGAGCCGCATTCTTGACCTTGACCCAGAGCGTGTAGAGAGCATTACAATCCTTAAGGACGCCGCCGCGACATCGGTATACGGTTCACGTGCGGCCAACGGTGTGGTCGTAGTCGAGACAAAGGTCGCTCCCGACGGAGTCCTCTCGGTATCATATAACGGAACCATGACCGTGCAGGCGCCCGACCTCACCGATTATAACATGATGGACGCAGCCACAAAACTCGACACGGAGTGGCGTGCCGGTCTGTACAGCCCCGACAATGCCGCGCAGATGAACCTGTACAACAGGTACAGGCGCAATGTACTTGGCGGTGTCGACACATACTGGCTCTCAAAACCGTTGCGCACAGCAATACAGCACCGCCATTCGGTGAGCGTTGCCGGCGGTACCGAGGCTTTCCGCTACAGTCTTGATGTGAATGCGGCCATGCAGCCCGGTGTAATGAAGGAGTCGGAGAACCAGACTAAAGGTGTCAACTTCAACATGACATACATGAGGGATAAGTTTACAATGCGTGCCAATGTGAACCTCTCGGTGTCCGACAGCAAGAACTCTCCCTATGGTTCCTTCTCGCAGTACACAAGACTTAATCCTTATTATATTCCCGAAGGTCCCAACGGCGAGCAGTTGAAGGTTATAGAAAACAACACGGTGAGCGGCCGAAGCGAGATTATAACAAACCCGCTTTACAATGCTACCGTGGGTATCAAGGACCTCACCAACAGCCTCAATGTGACAACGACCCTTGGCTTGGAGTATATGATACTCAAGAATCTCCGCGTTACCGAGCAGTTCTCTTATACAAGAGGCATGGCCGGTACGGACAGGTTCCTTCCTGCCGACCACACCAGTTTTGAACAGGAAGACGACCTGACACGTCGTGGAAGTTATTATAAGAGTACCGGTAATATGGCCTCTTGGTCAAGCAATCTCGGTATCAACTACAACCTTGTTCTCAAGAAACACCTCTTCAGCGTGTTTGCAAACTGGACAATAAGCGAGGACAAGAACAACTATGTGAACCTGGCAGCGACCGGTTATCCCGACGCGCATATGGACGACTTTATCTTCGGTAACAAGATGGAGACGAACATGAACAACATAGGAACCGAGAATATCTCACGTTCAATAGGACTTATAGGCCAGTTCTCATACAGTTACGACAACCGTTACTCTGTCGATTTCAATATAAGCGGCGAGGCTTCTTCGCGTTATGCCAATCACGACCTTGTCCCCTTCTGGTCGGTAGGTGCGCGTTGGAATGCCCATAACGAGAAGTGGTTGCAGGGGTATATGTCGAATCTTGTTTTCCGTGCCAGTTACGGTGTTACCGGTGAACAGAACTTCAGTCCTTCCGACGCAATCGAGTACTACACCTTCTCTGAAACAATGCGCCCGTATGGCTCTTTCCCTGTGCTCGGCGCACTGTTGAGCGGTATAAACAACCCTGCACTCGGTTGGGCAAAGACACACAATACCAGTCTGTCGGTTGACTTCGGATTTTGGAAGAACCGTGTGAACGTCTCATTCAACTATTACGACAACATAACCAAGGAACTGCTGGCCAACTATGACCTTGCACCTTCGACAGGTTACTCTACAATGGTAATGAATGCCGGCGAGTTGCAGAACAGGGGTTTTGACGCTACCTTGAACATAATAGCCATGCAGAGCCTGCGCAAACAGTTCTTCTGGACAATAAACGTGAATGCCAACCATAACAGGAACAAGATACGCAAACTCTCCGATGAACTCAAGAAGGAGAACGAGAAACAGATGAAATCTCCTGACGCGCCGCTACCGCAGTACCGCGAGGGTGAGTCTACCACAACACTCTATGTGGTGCGTTCTCTTGGCGTTGACCCGGTAACCGGCAATGAGGTCTATCTCAAACGCGACGGCACGAAGACCTTTGTCTGGGACGCAAATGACAAGGTGCCTGTGGGCGATATGAATCCCACTGTGAGCGGTACAATCTCTACGAGCGTGAACTGGAGAGACCTCTCATGTTCGCTTGGTTTCACATACAAGTTCGGTGGAATTGTCTATAACCAGACTCTTGTGGACAAGATTGAGAATCAGAATGTCGCATACAACCTTGACAGGCGTGCCGGCCAGGGCCGTTGGGAGAAACCGGGCGACGTGACTCCCTATGTGCGTTTCAGCCCAACCGGTGCAGGTACTCCTGCCAGCACACGTTTCATTATGGACGATAATGAATTGAGGCTTGCGACATTGAATGTGGGTTACCGCTTCACAGGCGAGAAGTTCAAGTTCCTTAAGCATGCCAACATAGATGTGCTGGCATTGAACTTCACTACAAATGACCTTGCGCGAATATCGCCCATAAAAATGGAACGCGGCCTTGATTATCCGTTTGCGCGTTCATACACTCTGTCACTCTCTATAATGTTCCGTTAACTCAACTAAAGAACTAGAATAATGAAAAGGACAATATATATATTTGCTGCCGGCATTGCAGGTCTCTTCTCTTTTGCCTCATGCTCCGAATGGCTGGATGTGGCTCCTAATACCGATCTGCCGGCAAAGGAACTCTTTACAACCGAGAATGGTTTCACCAGTGCTCTTGCCGGTCTTTATATAACAATGACAGACGAGAGTACATACGGAAAGAATCTCACCTTCGGCCTCACCGACCAACTTGCACAGATGTATGACAAGATACCCGATGGTGTTCCCTCCCGAAAGGATGTGTACATCTACGACCGGGAAACAAACGGCGGTTACAACACAAAAGGTACCATTGCAACTATATGGCAACAGCAGTATCACATAATTGCAAACGCGAATAACCTGCTCAAGTGGTGGGAAACCAACGGCGAGGCTGTACTTGTCGACACCATAGTTCGTCGCATGATACGTGGCGAAGCACTCGCTCTGCGCGCATTCTTACACTTTGACCTGTTGCGTGGCTGGGGTCCCATGGACTATGCCGGCAATGACAAGGCAAAGGAAATGAAATGTATGCCGTACCGTACCGTTGCCGACCACTCCAAGCAGCCGTTGCTGCCTGCAAAGAGTGTTGTCGCCAACATAATCAAGGACCTTAAGGAGGCAAGGGAGTACTTAAGTTACGAAAAGGACCTTGACCTCAGCGACCGTGTGGAACAGAGACACCTGCGCATGAACTATCATGCCGTAAATGCCCTCTTGGCCCGCGTGTACAACTATGCCGGTGAGAAGGATAGTGCCTCAATGTATGCACGTATGGTAATCGACGGTTGCGGTCTTGAACTGCAGAGTGGCAATGACGGCGACCCGATATTATCCAATGAGGTAATTTTCGGCATAAACATGCATGAACTGAAGGTGAACCTTGCGGAGTATTTTGCCGTGGGAGACAAGATGACTACAAAATATTATTTGGGAACCTCCACTCTCAATCTTATTTTTGATGTCACGGACGCCGAAAGCGAGGATATCCGCGCAAGAGGCACTGCATTCTATCGTCGAAACGAAGACCAGTGTGCAATGTCGCTTAAGTATATCGACAACGACAATGAAATAATCCCTCTCATACGTCTGCCAGAGATGTACTACATTGCATGTGAGACATCGGAAATAGGCGATGAGGCGGCATATTATATAAATACCGTACGTAACAAGCGCGGTCTTTCCAAGGCAAAGGATGTTGCATGCGACACCGAGGAAAAACGCTTTGCTGCCCTAAATAGGGAGTATTGCAAGGAGTTTTACGGCGAGGGACAGTACTTCTGGTTCCTCAAGACACGCGGTGTTACCGGCGTATTGCCGCACAATTCCGAGGTAACACTCGCCGAGGAAAATTTTGTATTCACTTTACCCGACGCCGAGGTTGAGTATGGTTGGGCCCAGGAAGAGGGGGTTGCCGAAGAAGACACCTCGGCAGGTGATGGAAAGATAATGCCGAGAAATTAATTCCCAAGAAATATACGCAAACGATAATATGAAAAAGAGTATCCGTTATATATTAGGGCTGTTGTGCCTCCCGTTCGCATTTGCAGCCTGTGAGAAGATTGAACCGGAATTGTTCGATGAGAGCGAAAGCGGTGCCTACTTCGATTATGAGTATGCTGTCGAATTTGATAGGACGCTCAACTTCAGCGACTACATAGTAGGGCACCCCGACTCTGTAACAATGACCTTCAAGGTGAAACTGCTCGGCCATCTTCTGGACGAGAGCCGTACCTTGTCGGTAAAGGTCAGGGGTATCGACGGTTATGAACTTCCGGAGTTTACCATGGAAGAAGTGGTGTTTGCAAACAAGGAGTATGAAAAAGAACTCCGGGTAAAGGTAAAACGTCCCGAAGTGGAGGATTCCATGTATGCCGTCTGTATCTATCTTGACGGGAGCGGTGACATAGGTATCGGTATAGGTGGGAAGTCCGAGATGAACCTCTATGTGACCGAGTCCTACACGCAACCTACGGCATGGAATGTGACGGTCGATGAGTACATGGGCGTGTGGAGCAAGGAGAAGCATATAGCTCTTGCCGAACTCACCGGCGACAATCATTTCTATTCAAGTTTCCTTGACCGGGATGGAAAACCATCGAGCGAGTCCATTATTGCAATGAACATAAGGGTGGTGAATGCATTGCTTGCCAACGAACCTGCCGTACCTATTGCATTGGAGATTCCTATATCCGAAGGAGCGTATGTCGATTATGACATGCCGTACTTCTGGACTGAATATGAGGATGTGATAGGACCATACAGGGCCGGCAAATTCCGCGAGTTTGTCAGGGAGATGGGCGGTTCGAACACAAAGGATGTTGCCGCATTGTTTGCAAGTGACGAAGCAAGACAGAAAATGGAGGAGAAAATGGAGGAATACCATAAGAAAGATGTTTATTTCATGCTCAACAATTACGAAGGATATGCCATGAGCGGTATGCCTCTTGAGGAGTATTGGAACCTCTTCAGGGTTGCTATTAAGAACGATGTCATCTATACCTTCGTGGATAAGGTGGAAAATAAAGTTAATGTGGGAATTCCTTTTTGGTGGAGTGACCCCAAGTACCTTGGTACAGCGCAGGTGGTCAAGAAGTATTTTGGCGAATATGACGCCGGCAAATATCAATTCATGCTTGTAACCATGTCTGTCGAGGATGGTATTGACGATTTCCTTGCGGCCTCGCTTTTCCCCTTTGTATATGTAAAAGAAAGCAGGAGTTTTGCATGGGACGACACACCGTTCGGTAAGGACCGGCTTTCGGGTGAGGCGCGCTTGAAAGAGTGCTATCGCATTATAAAGGCTGCGAACGATGACCTTCTTCCAAATAGGCGGTACGATTTCCCCGATGTTGAACTGGAGTGAGAGAGATGAGGTTTTCAAATATTGAAATATATTGATATGAAGAATACAGGTAAAATATTGTCACTGATATTTTCAGTGTTTATCTTGTCGGGATGTTATTCCGATAAGGGCAACTATGAATACACACTCGACACTATGAATGAGATAAAATCCGTGACTTTCTCTCCCTCGGTTGTGAAGTCTGCTGCCGGTAATCTCATAGAGGTGAAGCAGGCTATTGATGAGAATGACAGGGTTCGTCGGGTCGAAGCCATAGTTGAGCAGACGATTGAAAAAGACCTCAATAATCTGGACTTCTATTGGTGCAGAACGTATACCGATGAACAAGGTAAAGAGGTCAAGGATACCATATGCTCAAGAGGATACCTTGAACTGCAACTTCCTGTGGGCAAGTCGGTTTCCTATGCAATAATCCTGCGTATACACGACAGGACAACTGACCTTTCACACTACTCCTCATTTACTTTGAGTACACGCCCTCTGTATAAGAACAGCCTTTTTGTCCTGCACGGTCCTGCAGGCAACCGCAAGGTGGGTAACATTGAGGTCTATGATGGCGAAACAAACATTTATACCGATGTAAAGACAGTTACCAAGGATAAAAATAACTATGAGAATGTTACCGGTTTTTGGTATACAACCTATGTGAATATTCCCGAAGACTTGACAAACATCGGTGAAACCAAGGTGCTCACACTCTATGCCGATGAAGGCGAGACACAATGCTATAACCCTAACGGCATGAGGCTGAAGTTTACTGCGTCGCAGATATTCAAACCTGAAAGTGAAAAGTTTGAGTATCTCAGGACGGTACAGACCGGTGACCCTTCTACTCTCAATATGCACAAAGTGGTCCTTACCAAGAACGGCGAAGTGTACATAGGCAACTTTGTCCATGCCTTGTATGTACCCGGTTTCGGGTACGAAGGCGAGGATACCGTACTGCGCCAGACTGATTACGAAATTACGGCTGCCACAATCACATATAAGCATTTCCTTATGTGGGACGCCAAGCATGGTCGTTTCCTCTATTCGGCCAAGAATGACCCCGGTTTTGCCGGTGATGAAGGCAACTCGGTTTGGCCGAACTACAAATCTGTGAATCCGTTGCTCGACGCCAATGTCAAGTTCAACGGACTGCCAAAATCTCCTGTTGGAATGACTGCCGTCATGGGTTTCATTAACTATCGTGACAATTACGACCTGAAGAATCCTTATTTCATCTTCTTCGATGAGGCTTCGCAGCAGTACTATCTGTTTGAACTCATTGCACAGGATGCCGGCAGCAAGGCCAAGCGTGCCAATAGAGAGGGCGAAGATGACAAACCATCGGCGTACTTTGTAGAGAGCGTCAAGGAACTGGTAGGGCTTAGTCCCACCGACATGTCTACAATAACATACAACTCTTGGTTCACTACCGACAACCTCTTCTTTGCTCAAGGCAACACTGTTTACCGTTACAATGTTTCCAACGGCGACAAGTATGTTGTCTACGAGGCTCCCGCCGGTTACAACGTCACCAAGATAAAGTTCCGCACAGAGGAGAGCTGTTCTTTAAGCGCCGACCTTGGCCTTTACCTTAATATAGTAATGTACAATGGTGCAAACGGTGCAATAGGAGAGGTGAAACTCGATGTTGCGGCCGATGTCGACGAGGATTATCCCCCGTTGTTCTACGACAAGGACAATGAAGGTGATATGTGGGGCGAAATCGAAGACATACAGTTTGTGAATGAATACACTTACAAGATGCCAGTGTATTAAGGAATAAAGATGTACCTCTGAAGTAATAAGGAGAATAAAAATGAAAAGAACAGTAATCATGGCACTGCTTGTTGCGTGTATGGCAGTGACATCGTTTGCCCGGCAAGGCGACGTGGTAATAAAAGGCAAGATCGACGGTATAAAGAAAGGACGTCTTCTCCTGCTTGCACGCTCTTCGGAAGAGAGTACCGATACCCTCGGTTTCTGCGATTTCAAGAAGGGCAAGTTCTGCCTTAAGGCACAAATTGAAGAACCTATGTTTGTGCAACTCGTTGTCGAAGGTTTTTCGGGAGGTTTCACTCTTTTTGCCGAACCGGAAACCACATACAGCGCATGCCTGAGCGAGGGTGAAAACTTCTTTATAAAAGGTGGAGTGCTCAATGACGGGTACACTGCCCACATTTCGGCGTCCGATTCCTTGCGTGCTGTAATCTCTGCACTGCAGGAACGTTATGACTCACTGCGCACCGGCCGCAAGTTCCGTAGCGCAAGTCTTGTGAATGACACTTTGCGTCGCGAACAGGAGAACTTGAGGACATTTACAAACAGTTTCCTTGCAGCCAACGACAATGTCATCACGGCATACACGGTATACTCCAATGTTGTAATGCGCGAATTGGGCCTGAAAGAAGCAAGGAGAATGTACAATTCGCTTGGCCAAGGCGCCAAGTCAAGTCAGTATGGGCGCATGCTCAAGGAACGTGTCGACCTCATGGCAAAGACCGACCGGGGTGCCAAGGCTCCCGATTTCACACTCGCCAACGTGAATGGCGGTGATGTGACAATGAGTGCTGTAAAAGGCAAGATAAAGATAATTGACTTCTGGGCAAGTTGGTGCGGTCCATGCCGCCTCAATAATCCGGCTCTGAAGAAACTTTATGAGGAGTTCCATTCTAAAGGACTTGAGATTATAGGCGTGTCGCTCGATACCGACAAGGCTGCATGGGAAAAGGCAATAGAGAAGGACGGCCTCACATGGTTCAATGTCTCTTCGCTCAAAGGCTGGGACTGTGATGTCGTGCGTCTTTACAATGTAAAAGGCGTGCCGTCGCTCTTCATACTCGATGAGTATGACAATGTCATGGCTACAGGCTTGCGCGGGGAGCAGTTGAGGGCTTTCCTCGAAGAGAACCTTGGGAAATAGGGTCTTGCCTGGTGTCTTTGGGTGTAAAGGTCTTTAAGGCTCTTAACGATATTACTATACAAGAACAGTATAAAACATAAACTATGAGAAAATTATTGACATTAGTCCTGCTGTCTGTGGTTATGTTCGCTACAGCGCAGGAGGGAAAGTTCGTCATTAATGGTGAAATGACAAGCACCGCACTATGCTACAGTCATGAGAACGTCAATGAAGTGAAACTTGAACGCACAATTGACGGCATACCCACGGTGATAGCGACCGCACCGGTAATCGACGGCAAGTTCACATTCGAGGGAACGGTCCCCGAAATGCTTACCTTATGCAGCATAACCGGTTTTGACAACGGAAGCATACAGTTTTTCCTCGAAGAAGGTGAAATAAAGGTTGGCCCGTTCGACGCGGCATACCCCGTGGCGGCAAGAACCGGTGGCACACCTTCTAACGATATCTATCAAGATTACATAGACCTCAACAGCAAGTGCATTGAAGAGAGCAAGGTGCGCATGAGGGCTGTATATGGAAATTTGCCCGATGAAGTCAAAGGTAATCCCGAAGCGGAACTCAAGTACACTTCCCCTACTTTCTATGTCAACAACATGCACTTCAAGGTGGCAATCATGGACTTTATATATGAGCACATAGATTCGCCGGTGGCATTGTACATTATTAAATATGCCATGGTGCCTACATTCTCTACCGATGTAATAAAGGGCTTCCTGGCTGCTGTTCCCCAAGAGTTGCACAAACAGACAATGTACAGGGAACTTGTCAATGAGATACGTTCGGCAAACCTGAAGGAAGGTTCTGCTGCCCCCGACATCATAGGCCGTACCCCAGAGGGCAAGGAACTCTCACTCTCCGATTTCAAGGGCAAGTATGTGTTCATCGATTTCTGGGCAAGCTGGTGCGCTCCATGCCGCCGCGAGATACCATATCTTAAGGAGGCGCTTGCGTATAGCGAGAAGAGCGATAATCTTGTTGTTCTCAGTTATTCTATCGACAGCAAGATGGAAGATTGGGTGAACTGCATTGAAAAGAGTCAACTCAAGCACAAGAACTGGGTTCATATATCGACTCTGAAGGGTTGGAACAGCGAGGGTATAAAACTATTCAGTGTCAAGGGCGTTCCTTTCACCGCGCTTATCGACCCCGAAGGCAATGTGGTTGAATTCGGCCTCCGCGGTGAAGAGATGGTAAAGAAACTTAAAGGCATTGTTGACGGTGCAAACAAATAAACGAGCAGAACCATGAAAAGATTATTGACTACAATATTATCGGTCGCTTTCTGCATTGCTGTAAGCGCTCAAGGGATATGTGTAATAAACGGTGCTATTGCCGATGTCAAGTGTGCAGGCGGTGAAAAGGTAAAAAAGGTGTTTCTTGTACGTGCCAACGAAGCGGGGCAGGTTGAGACTGTTGCAGAGTCCAAAGTGAAAAAGGGCAAGTATACTTTTGAATACAGACTTGCGAAGGACGAACCTGTGCTCATGTATATGATTACAGGCTTTGGTGAGGACCAAGGTATCGAGGTGTTCGTGGAACCCGGTGAGGTTGCCGTGAATACCGCTTCGGCCGCACAACCATGCGGTAGTGTGGTTACAGGCACACCGACCAATGATGAATATTCGGCATTCAAGGCTGTGCTCGACGACCGTTGCAAAACAGCCGAGGAACGTCCTGTTGAAAGTCAAAAGTACCGCGAGTCCATAAAGACACTATCCGGTGCAATAAGGTTCCTCATAGACCACAATGCCTCCCCAATGACTCCGCTCGCAATCGAGCGTTATCTGTTGCACCTGCTTACCCCTGCTTATGCCGAGCAGATGTTGAAATCAGTCTCCACAACACTTGAGAACCACCCATATTACCTCTCTTTGCGCAACAAGGTGCTTGCGGGCAATCTCAAGGTGGGCAATGAAGCACCCGACATTGCATTGCCAATGCTTGGTGGCGAGAGAAAACTGTTGAGCGATTTCCGTGGAAAGTATGTCGTGCTCAATTTCTGGACAGATGGTTGTGAAAAGTCAACCTCAATGATTGAGGAACTCAAGAACCTGCATGGTGTAATAAAGGAAAGCAACGGTGAGTTCATAATTGTCAGTTTCTTGCTTGCTACTGACAAGGCGGCATGGGCGGTTGCTGTAGAGAACAACGGAATGAACCTCGATGGTTGGCTGCATGCATGTGACGGTGTCGGAACCGAATCGCCTGCGGCAAAGTTGTTGGGCGTGGATAAAGCTCCGAGGATTGTGCTCATAGAACCCGAAGGTCGTGTCGTCTCATTGGATATGGATATTGACGAGGTGGTAATGCGCGTGGAGCAGATTCTATCGGGCGACCTTTACTATCTTGACCAGGAAGAGTAAGGTTGTATATATTTAAAAATCAGTTATACTAATAAAATAAGAACTGCCCGAGGGTAGTTCTTATTTTTATTATTGCCGTATCCACCAACACTCGACAACGTTAACCTTGTTGGCGATGGCTATGGCTCACTAGCAAAAATTGGGGGGATACTTCTTGAGATAGTATATGAACAGGAATGATAATTTTTGTATTCTTCAACAAACTTACCCTTAACCTGTTGTCGTTTATTCTTCTTGTTGTCGTTCTATCACATACTTTTCATGACTGAAAAGTACGCAAAAGGTCCCGGTACTGCAAAAACAGTCATTTTGCGCTTTGTTCACAAGTCGCAAGCGACATTCTTCAGTCGCGCATCAGTGCTAAAGCACACTCCTCGGGGAACCTAAAGGTTCCTTCGTCGCAAACATTGCTCGCTCGCAATGGTGCCGCAA
>JAFQUE010000022.1 GCA_017408685.1 Bacteroidaceae bacterium
GCGGCTTCGGAATCTTTTAATTCTAAAATTAAAGCATTTAGAACACAATTCAGGGGTGTGAAAGATAAAGATTTTTTCCTTTTCAGACTAGCAAAATTATATGCATGAAAATGAAATCCCTCAGAATTTTACGTTGAGCCATACAAACGAGTCTATTTAAGTCCCGCAGCGGCACAAAAAAAGAGTTCCGGTAATTGGAACTCTTTGTTGGGCTACCCGGACTCGAACCAGGAAAGGCAGGACCAGAATCTGCAGTGTTACCATTACACCATAGCCCAATGCTTAATTGCGTTGCAAAGGTACAACATTTTTCGGTAAAACAAATATTTTTCATCCTTTTTTTATCACTAAATGAGAAAAAAGTTTCAAATACGCGGTATATGGGGCAAAAACCGAGCCTATTGTTTTCATATAGTCAAAAAAAAGGTATCTTTGCAATGTACATAATTATATTTTGGCAATAGTTTGTTCATTGCAACAAAGACAGACATTTTGTCATGTTTTTTCAAAGGCATTGCAATATCCGGCATTGGCACGTTTATTGCACATGTCCTTCCGTAACAGAAAAGATAATATTTATATATGCAGAACAGTAAAATTGAAGCAAAAGAGGTAATAAACCGGATTGTAGAAGGAATACAGGAAAAGAAAGGCAAGGGAATTGTCGTTGTAGATATGCTGGGGTTGGGCAACAGTGTATGCGACTATTTTGTTATATGTCAGGGAAACTCGCCCAACCAGGTGAGCGCAATCACCGACTCCATCGCCGACACGGTACGTGAGCAGTGCGGCAAGAAACCTTATGCCATCGATGGCCTGCGCAACAGCCAATGGGTAGCAATGGACTACGGCGACATACTGGTACATGTGTTCCTGCCCGACGTGCGCAGTTTTTACGATATCGAACACCTGTGGGCCGACGCCAAGATAACCGAGATTCCCGACATAGATTGATTACATTTGCAAAACAACTTACATAAAGGCTATTCAAGAAGAATATGGCAAAAATAACAAAACCGAAATTCAACTTCACCTGGTTCTACATTGTCGCAGGCTGCGTTCTCCTTTCGATATACATGTTCGGGGGAGAGAACACCAACCAAGTAAAAGAGGTGAAGTATTCCGATTTCAGAGATTACATAGCAAAAGGATACATAGAGGATATTACCGTTAACGAAAAGGGAGAAGCCGAAGCGTTCCTGAAGAAAGATTCTGCCGCATATGTATTTCCTGCGGAGAGAATTGACGCATTGTCGCGCCAGATGATAGTTACCACAATAGGTTCTGCCGATAACTTCGACAACTACATCTTTGAGATGAAACAGCCCGACGAGAACGGCAAGGTGAGGTTCGACGGCACATTGACCTACAGAAAGGACGAAGGTTTCCTTAGCAACTTCCTTTGGAGCGTTGGACCGTTCATACTTATAATCATCTTCTGGATGTTCATCATGCGCCGCATGAGCGGTGGCGCAGGCGGGCAAGGCGGTGTATTCAACGTGGGCAAGTCACAGGCAAAACTCTTTGACAAGAGCAACAGCACACAGGCAATCACATTCAAGGACGTAGCCGGTCAAGAGGGCGCAAAGCAGGAAGTAAAGGAAATTGTAGACTTCCTGAAGAACCCCAAGATTTACACCGAACTCGGTGGTAAAATCCCCAAAGGCGCACTGCTTGTAGGCCCTCCGGGAACAGGAAAGACCCTATTGGCAAAGGCTGTGGCAGGAGAGGCCAATGTGCCGTTCTTCTCAATGTCGGGTTCCGACTTTGTAGAGATGTTCGTGGGCGTGGGCGCGTCCCGTGTACGCGACCTGTTCCGCCAAGCAAAGGAGAAGGCGCCATGTATTGTTTTCATAGACGAGATTGACGCTGTGGGCCGTGCGCGCGGCAAGAACCCTTCAATGGGCGGCAACGACGAACGCGAAAGCACACTCAACCAGTTACTTACCGAAATGGACGGTTTCGGCACAAACAGCGGTATTATAGTCATTGCAGCAACCAACCGTGCCGACATCCTTGACAAGGCGCTGTTACGTGCGGGTCGCTTCGATAGGCAGATACATGTAGACCTGCCCGACCTCAACGAGCGCAAGGCCATCTTCGGCGTACACATGCGCCCGCTCAAACTCGACCCCACCGTTGACGTCGACCTGCTGTCGCGCCAGACACCGGGATTCTCGGGTGCCGACATTGCCAACGTGTGCAACGAGGCTGCATTGATTGCGGCCCGACAGCACAAAAAGGCCATAGGCAAACAGGATTTCCTTGACGCCATTGACCGCATAATAGGCGGTCTTGAGAAGAAGACAAAGGTGCTCACACAAAAGGAGAAGGAGGCCATTGCCATACACGAGGCCGGACACGCCACAATATCGTGGTTTCTGGAGCATGCCAACCCGCTCATTAAGGTAACGATTGTACCACGCGGACGGGCATTGGGCGCAGCATGGTACATGCCCGAAGAACGACAGATAACCACCAAGGAGCAAATGCTTGACGAGATGTGCGCAATTCTTGGCGGGCGCGCGGCCGAGGAGACCGTCATAGGACAAATCTCCACAGGTGCCATGAACGACCTTGAACGCGTTACCAAGCAGGCGTATGCAATGGTGGCATACGCAGGCATGAGCGAAAAACTATCGAACCTATGCTACTACAACAACCAGGAATACTCGTTCAACCGCCCGTACAGCGAAAAGACTGCCGAGGCAATAGATTCCGAGGTACACAAGATGATAACCGAGCAGTATGAACGCGCCAAGGCATTGCTGAGCGAACACAGGGAGGGCCATGCCGAACTTGCCAAGATTCTGGTTGAAAAAGAGGTGATTTTCGCCGAGGATGTGGAAAAAATCTTCGGCAAGCGCCCATGGGCTTCGCGCAGCGAGGAAATCTTCGAGAGCAACACTGCTGCCCCGGCAGCAGAAGAAACCCCAGAAGAGCCCGCTGCACCGGCCGGCAACGATACTGCGGTTACCCCCGCCAACGAATAAAAAAAGAAAACAACAAACACCTGATAATGACATGAAAAACTTTCTCGTTCGCGTAGCAACAGGCCTTGTATTCGGCATTGTGCTCATAGGTTCAATGTGGTTAGGAAAGACCAGTTTCGGAATCCTGTTCCTCCTTGTGACAATGCTGTCGGTGAGAGAATTCTGCACACTCGTTGCCGAATACAAGAACACGACTTTCAACAAATGGTTGGCTGTACTGGGCGGAGGTTGCCTTTTTGCAGCATTCTATGCAGTATTCCACGCAGGCGCTGAAAACGCGTTGCTTGTTTTCCTGCCTTACATAGCACTTGTACTGTTCATGTTCATACAGCAGGTCTTCGCTACAAATGGCAGCAAACTCGACAATCTTGCATACTTTACCTTGAGTCAGATATATGCGGCACTGCCGTTTGCCATGCTCAACATATTGGCTACAGCAGGTGCCGGAGCAGGTGACACCTACAGTTTCATTCTACCGCTTTGCATTTTCATATTTATATGGTGCAATGACACAGGAGCCTTCTGCGTAGGCTGCACAATGGGCCGTCACAAGATGTTCGAGCGCGTATCACCCAAGAAGACATGGGAAGGTTTTGCCGGCGGCGCCATTGTGGCAATAGGTGCCGGCGTGGCACTTTCATACATTTGGGACATAATGAACGTATGGGAGTGGACAGGAATGGCTGCGACGGTTGTGGCAACCGCCACTTTAGGCGACCTCATTGAGTCGTGCATGAAACGCGAAATGCAAATCAAGGATTCGGGCACACTGTTGCCCGGACACGGAGGCGTACTCGACCGTTTCGACAGCACCATACTCGCCACGCCAAGCGTGATACTTTACCTTGCCCTTATAGGATTGATTTGAGAATCAATAGAATATAGCAGTGCAGGACGTCGTCCTGCACTGCTATATTCTTGTTTAATGTGGAACGTTTAAGGTATAGAATTTAAAGCCAATGGAGAAACACGGCTCCATTAAACATCAAACATCTATCATTAAACTCCCTTTTCTTTCAATAGTGCCACAATCTTGTCTGCGGCGCGCTCCGAAGCTCCCGCCTCGCCAAGGATTTCAAGCATGCGGTCATACTCATCGAGCATAGCCGCTCTTTCTTTGCTGGCGGCCGGCAACAATTTGCCAATCTCGGTCTTTACATTCTCAAGACACATGTCGGCTGCAACAAGTTCACGCACAACCTCCTTACCGGCAATAAGGTTCACTAAAGAGACGAATTTCACTTTGAGGAAATGTTTCTTGAGCCAGGAGTAAAGACGCGCCATCGGGGTAGCATAGCACACAACCTGGGGCACACGGAATATTCCGGTTTCAAGAGTTGCCGTACCCGATGTCACAAGGGCGGCATGGGCATTATTCAGGATATTGTATGTCTCGCCAAAGACAATGCATGCACCCTCCCCGAGATAAGGTTTATAGAAATCCCTGTCAATACCGGGCGCCCCTGCTATCACAGGCTGATACCCGGGATACTCCTTCATGGCCTCAATCATCATGGGTAGATTGGCGGTAATTTCCTGCTTGCGGCTGCCTGCCAACAGGGCCACAATGGGTTTGTCGGGGATATTGTTGCGTTTGATGAACGAATCACGTCCCTCGGGAGCATTCTTGCGGAAAGAATCGACAGCGTCAACGCATGGGTTACCTACATAATTAATCCTGTAATCATGTTTCTTCTCGAAGAACTCGATTTCAAAGGGCAGTATCGAGAAGAGTTCGTCGACATCGCGCTTTATGTTCTTTATGCGGTACTCCTTCCAGGCCCAGATTTTGGGCGAGATATAATAGTATACAGGGATATCGGTATTCTTGTGGATATATTCCGCTATCGACAGGTTAAACCCGGGATAGTCGACAAGAATGAGCACATCGGGATTCCATGCGATGACATCCTTCTTACACATGCGCATATTGGAGAAAATGGAACGCAAATGCAACAGGACAGGCACAAAACCCATGAATGCCGTGTCGCGATAATGTTTCACTCGTTCACCGCCCACTGCCGACATGAGGTCACCACCGAAGAAACGGAATTCGGCCTCCTGGTCGACTGCCTTTATCGCTTTCATGAGATTTGAGGCATGAAGGTCACCCGACGCCTCACCCACTATGAGATAATACTTCATAACCCTTTATCAATCAAAGTTCCCACTGCTTCATTTCGGCAAGCAGCTTGTAGTCGGTCATATCTATGGAAATCGGGGTTATCGTCACATAGTTATTGTCAAGCGCCACACGGTCGGCTTCAAGGTCAGTGTCATCTACCACAAATTCACCGGTGAGAAACAGCCACTTCCCGTTGCTGCCACGCGGGTCATCCTTAGATTCCCATTCGTTGACCCAGCGTCCCATAGCCTGGCGACAAACCTTGATACCCGCATAAGACGGCGAATCGGGGAAATTGACATTGAGACAACTGCCTTTGGGGAGTCCTTTTTCAAGCACCCTTGCAACAATCCTGCGTATTACGTCATATGTCGGGGTGAAATCAGCATCAGGGTCGTGCGAGCAGAGCGAGAAGGCAACTGATGGGATTCCTTTCATACAGCCTTCAAGCACAACTCCCATAGTACCTGAATAGTGGGCATTGACTGCAGAGTTGTCACCGTGGTTTATACCACCGACGACGAGGTCGTATCCGACAATTCTTCCATCAATTGCAGCCTTTACACAATCGCAGGGAGTACCCGTACAGGCATATATTCGAACAGGAGCATCCCAATCATCTGTAATGGGAGTCAACTTCACCGGCACTTCGCTGGTTATGGCACAGCCTTGCCCCGAACGGCCTTTGTGCGGAGCACAGACATCCACGTCTCCGAATTCGCGCAACACTTCAACAAGACAATTAATTCCTTTAGCCTGATAGCCATCATCGTTGGAAACCAATATCAAAGGTCTTTTTTTCATAGTTTTTTTATTTTACGAGTGCGAAGGTACGAATAAACGAGTTAAAAACAAAGTTCACTTTAATTTTTACAGCGAGTGCAGACGTAACTGCACTGAAAGTGGAGGTACGAATAAACGAGTTAAAGTTCATGCAAGTGAGTTAAATTCCACACGTTTGCACATTTCTTTTTACATTTTTAACACGTGGAGGGTAATTGCAAAAAAAACAATTGACTTATTTTGCATATTGGAGATAAAATATTATTTTTACAAAACAATTTGGCAAAACAATAGAAACAAAATAATTTAACCATGACAAAATCACGTATCATGATGTTATTGCTGTTTATCGGCATGACATTCTTCAGTGCCAATGCACAGAGCGTTAACGACGGCGACGTGTTCCGTCTTGTGAGTGTTGCTACCGGAAAGGCAATCACCAATGGCGACGTTGCTACACACAACACGAACTTGAGTACTGCAACCGTTGACGAGGCCTCCAAAGGACAAGA
>JAFQUE010000023.1 GCA_017408685.1 Bacteroidaceae bacterium
GCAAAGTTTTATTCGACTTGTGAACTCTGTGTCGGGCTTTTTGGTCCTTTTGGGCCCAAAAGGACATGAAAGCAAGAGTTGTAGAAAAATAAAAGTAAACAATCAAGGTTGATTACTGCCGTTGAATACAAGACGAGCAAAAGCGAGTAAGAACCTCTAAACAGCATTCCTTGACAATCATACAAACCTATTTTGATTATTGGGAATAAGGTTCTGCCCCCCCTGGACTTTGCAGGTGAACCGTAAAAGCATATTCCATCAGGAAACCGAGACTATTAGCCAGCAACTACAAAAGGAGTTGCCTGGGTTTCGTGGATTCTCGGCAGCCAATATCAAATTTATGCGTCAGTTTTATGAGACTTGGTGCGAGGATTTGAAATCGCTAACTACGGTTAGCGAAATTGACACCCAATTGTTAATACCTTGCGAAAACATTCAGAAAGAAGACTTTGATATCTACTTATTCTTGGGATTAGGCTTCACACATCTTGTCGCCAATGCTGATAACGTTTCCAATCACAACCAGCAATACCAGAAGCACGACGCCGGCAATGGCACCTACCATAATTTTCCTGCGCCTGCAAGTGGTACCCCTACGATCCTCAAGCATTTCTTCCATAAATATTCTTGTTTTTCATTAATAATACCAAAGTTACTGAAAATTTGCCAAAAAAAAAGCGGCATATGCACCCAAAAATCCAGCGTTCAGGCAACGCTGAAAGAAATTAGCGGCAACCAGCGCATATTAAATAAATTTATCATTATATTTGCGGTTAGTTGCCATATCTGGCGCAAACAAGAAATCCATAATATGAAAAGACTCATCAACTACGCACTGGTCCTTCCTTTACTATTATGCGCGTGCGCGCATGTGGATGAGAGCGTGACAACCACCTGCAATGTACTCCCGATTCCCCGTAGCGTTGGGTTCAATGGCGACAGTTTCACATTTGACGGCAACGTATCGCTCAACATCATCGCCGGCGAAGAGGACAAAAGAGTACTTAAAGAGTTCCTTGCAACCTCCCCGCTCGCTTTCAGTGAGGATGGAGACAAGATTCTTAACCTTGAGATCGACTCGGTTCAAGGTGTCACCTCGCCCGAAGGTTACCGCATTGAAACAAGTAAAAAGGAGATAAAGATTACAGCCTCGGGCGGCGCCGGTCTTTTCTACGGTCTCCAGACCATTCTCCAACTCATTGACAATAACGGTTCCGTGCCGGCAGGAGAGATTGTTGACGAACCCGAGTTCGCCTATCGCGGACTCATGCTCGACGTGAGCCGCCACTTCTTTGGAAAGGAGTTCGTGAAAAAACAGATTGACGCAATAGCCCACTTCAAGATGAACCGCCTGCACCTGCACCTCACCGACGCTGCCGGCTGGCGCATAGAGATAAAGAAGTACCCGCGCCTCACAGAGTTTGCAGCATGGCGCAGCAAGCAATTGTTGAAAGATTGGTGGTTCGGCGACCGTCTCTACGCCCAAGAAGGCAGCCCTGAAGCACATGGCGGTTACTACACACAGGACGACATACGTGAACTGGTAAAATACGCTGCCGACCGTTACGTCACCATTATCCCCGAGATTGAAATGCCGGCCCACAGCGAGGAGGTTCTAACAGCATACCCTGAACTCTCATGCACACACGAACCGTACAAGCAGGCCGATTTCTGCGTTGGAAACGAGAAGACATACGAGTTCCTTGAAAACGTGCTCACCGAGGTAATGGAACTCTTCCCATCGGAATATATCCACATAGGCGGCGACGAGGCCGGCAAGGCCTCATGGCCCACATGCCCGCTGTGCCAAAAACGCATGAAAGAGGAGAATCTCAAAGACGTGAACGAACTGCAGAGTTACCTGATACAGCGCATTGAAAAGTTCGTGAACAGCAAGGGCAGGCAGATTATCGGTTGGGATGAGATTCTTGACGGCGGACTTGCACCAAATGCAACCGTAATGTCATGGCGTGGCACAGAGGGCGGACTTGCGGCTGCAGAGAGCGGACACAAGGCAATCATGACTCCGGGCAGTTACTGTTACCTCGATTCGTACCAGGACGCACCGCACACACAACCCATGGCTTTCGGCCCGTACATGCCACTTGAAAAGGTCTACTCATATAACCCCACCGATGGCCTTGGAGAGGAACAGGCAAAATTCATCTATGGCGTACAGGGTAACCTGTGGGTAGAATACATTCCTACAGAAGAACTGGTAGAATATATGATTTACCCGCGTATACTTGCACTTGCCGAGATAGGCTGGAGCAACCCGGCGGCACGCGACTACACAGAGTTCAGACAGCGTGCAATAAAGGCTGTTAACAGTCTACGTGCAAAAGGATACAACGCCTTTGACCTCGAGAACGAATTCGGGCAACGCAAGGAAGCACAAAAACTCTCGGAGCACATGGCCAAGGGGAAGACGGTAGCCTATTCGCCGGCAGCACCATTCAATGAAAAATACAACGCCGGTGGTGCAACAGCACTCACCGACGGTATTCATGGCGGTTGGACATACATGGACGAGAGGTGGCAAGGATTCATAAGAGACGGTGTCGATGTCGTCATTGACCTTGGCGAAGAGAAAGAAATAAGCACGGTTTCGGCCGACTTCATGCAAATGTGTATTCCCGACGTGTGGTTCCCCGCCGAAGTTACAATATCAATCTCAAGCGACAGCACAGAGTTCAAGGAACTTGCCCGCATTGAACATACCGTTGTACGCGACGAGGGACTATCGTTCAAGAACTACGGTTGGAACGGCAAGAGCAGTGCACGTTATGTACACTACCGTGCAAAGTGCGGACCGCAGCGCGGTTGGCTCTTCACCGATGAGATTATAGTAAAATAAATTTCCCAAGTAACCTCAATTAACCTCTTAAATACTTATAACAACCATGAAAAAGATAAATACACTCATTGTTGCAACCTTGGCACTGCCTATGTTCCTATTTGCACAGACAGACGTCAACAGAGAGAAATACCCCGATTACAGTGACAAGACCAACCCCGATTGGTCGCTCATGCAGTATGCACCCATGCAGAAGAGCTCGGCACGCACCGACGCCGTTCCTGCCGAGCAGAGACCGGCCTACGTGAACAACGCCGAGTTGAAGTTCTTCCCGCCCGTGTTCAACCAGGACGGAGGCTCATGCGGCTCGGCATCGCGTATATGCTACATGTTCACATATGAGCTGAACGCATACCGCAACCTCAACGGAAAACTCGCAAAGAACTACTACCCATCCCACTTCGTGTGGCTGCACACAAACGGCAACTCAGGTAAGGACCAGTTCGTGACAAGTATCGGTGTGCCTTCGGCTGCCACATACGGCGGTCAGACATACTCTTCGCTTTTCGGTTACCAGGACTGCGCCGACAATGACTTCGGTTGGATGCAGGGATACGACAAGTGGTTCGAGGCAATGCACAA
>JAFQUE010000024.1 GCA_017408685.1 Bacteroidaceae bacterium
AGCTGCACTGCGTATATTCTGCACAACCCAACCAACGCGTCCATCAAGCGTGAAGCGTTCTGTATTTGCGGGCAGAGGTTCGAAAATAACTGTTTACACCGTCGTCGAGCGTAGTTCCCAGTGCTATACCCGCCTGAAAACCCGCGGGAAAATCAATATGCAAGAGAATATCAGTCCTGTCGGGATAAAACCACACTTTGTTTATATCAAAGACAGTGCTTGTTCTGTAGCCCACAACAACATTGTCCCAAATTTTCTCCTGTGCAAAGCCACATACAGTGGCAAATGCAACGATTAAGGTTAAAAATAGTTTTTTCATAACTATTTTATGCTTACAAATTATAATCTTTCTTTTAGTATCTGTTCAACCTCTTCGGCGGTTGCTCCTATGGCAAGAATGGTTCCGTCCTTGTCTACAAGGAATACCTCTCCTGCACCCCTGATACCATAACGTTCCCAAATGTTGTCCACGCCTCGCAGTGCCAACAGGTTGAGCCAAGGGTAACCGTCTTTCTCCACAGCAAGCCTCATATCCTCACTATCCAGTTCGCTTGCCACTCCAACGACAGTGAATCCCTTATCCTTGTATTTGTTGTACAATGGAATGAAACTCATTGATTGCCGTCGGCAGGGACCGCACCACGATGCCCAAAAGTCAATAATTGCAACCTTGCCCTCAATCTCTTTTGAGAGGGTGTGGTTTGTTCCGCCAAGGTCGGGCAAGGTAAAGTCTATTATATGCGAGCCGACACGTACATCCATCGACGACACCCAGTTGCGAAAGGCTATTGCCATATTGTTTGCGGGGTATTTGGCATCATATACGCTCTTGAATATATCCACGTATGGCTGTTTGTCAGCATTGTCCTTGTTATAAAGCCTGTATCTTGCCTGGTTGAGCAGGTAGAGCCCTACAAGGCTGTTATTGTTTGTAATGTACTCGAGCTCGTATGCATACATCTCTTCCCTTAGCTTTTCGCCTTTCTCCATTAATGCCTTGTACTCCGGCGTATAAAGGCGGTTTTCCTTATCTAAAAGTTCTATTTTCCCGCTAATGCTCTTTAACGAATCGCGGTCTTCACATTCATCGTACAGTTTCTTGAGTGCAGCACCCTCGGCTGTTAAAAGTTTTCCTGCTTTCTCCAAAGCAGCCTCCTCCTGTCTCATAGGCAAGTAGAACCTTTCTTCAATGCCTTTATCGTAGGCTATCAGCTCTTTGTTGAGCGGTGTCTCGGAACGCATTGCTGGACGCGGAGCATCGTCTATTGCATAGCCATAGAACGTCGCATGAATATCTCCCTCCTCGGCAAAGAAGTCAAGTATCATCCAGCAACCATTGTTGTAATCCTCACAGGCAAACAGCTGATAGAACTCTGGAGCGTCGGTATAAAGGTCGTGCGAGAAACGACCATCCTTTACCCATATAGTGTCTACCGGTACTATTCTTGGGTCGCCATCACCAATAATGAGCAATATCCGAGTGAAAGAACTCTCCTTTACCTCTCCCTCAATGTGGCAATGGAGCTTCTTATTATTACTTATGCTATCTTGCGCAAAGCCACACAGAGTGGCAAATGCAAATAATAATGTCAGTAATGTCTTTTTCATTGTATGCCAGATTTCAGGTTTTACTTACAATTATTCCACAGTGCCGCTCAGATGTTCTAGAATGACTCCTTCTCCATAGCCACACCATTGCTCTAAAATATATTCGTCGGGAGAGATAAGGACAAAAAGCGGTATACCGTCTCTGTCGCTACGGTAACGTGCATAGAGAGCACTGCCGTTATAGCCGTCATTCCAGTTGTACCAAGAAACGGGATGTTCTTTAAGCGCCTCGCGCCATACCTCTTCCGACTCAAGGTTTACACTCACTACACATAGCTTGTCCTTGTACATCCTGGCAACTACAGCAAGTTCCGGAAGTGCTTTCACGCAAGGGCCGCAGCCGTTGGCCCAAAAATCGAGCAGAATATATTTGCCTTTCAGTTCGGCAAGGGTATGCTTCTTCCCATCAAGGTCAATCATCTCGCCATCAATGGCCTTCTTGCCGCTCTGTGCCTGCTCCTGGGGATAGAGATTAACATAGGCCTTTTTGGCAAGATAATGACTGCGTTGCTCCGTCGTCAGGTCTCCATACAGCTGTCTCAACTCATCGGTATACGTGAAATCCTTGATATTTTGCATGCAGAGTGTCGCAAAATAGAACCTATCCATCCATATGTCATCAACAACGGTCTGTTTCATTATTGACAAATCATTTGCACATATACGCAGTTTCAAGGAGTCGAGTTCGCCATTAATCCGTTGTATACACTCAACCGCCCTCTCATCCGTATTCCCCTTTGCACTCAAGCTTCTCGCTTCGGCCGAGAGAGACTCATAACATTTCCACTCCTCAAATGATTTCTTGATGTATCTTCCCCAAACCGTATTCTCCGATGCAGGACCTGTAATTTTCCAGGTATACATCAGTTTGTCTTCACCCTCCACAAGGACACAATCACCGGCCGAAGCCCACAAAGGTGTCACCAGCATTGAAAAGCCCTCGTTCATAAAACCTCCCAAAGCCAGTTTTTCACAATCATCACTCTCGGCAACCAACTTAAAGTAGAACTCACCATTAGAGATTGTATCGTTGCCGACAACAACGCCATAGTCGGTATTGAATCTCATCAGACACAGCACCGTACCGTCGGGCACATTCTTTACTTTGCCCTTAATCTCATAGAACCCAGGATTTACAAGGTCGCCATCCTGTGCAAAGCCACATACGGTAACGAACGCAATAATAAGAGCTATAAAAGGGGTTTTCATATAAAGACAACTGTTATAGGTTAAATTTAATAATAATTCATCGGTTCAGACTGTATCTCATAAATAATCCCTATTTCTTTTCCAACTCCTCTTTAAGTACGCTTAACATATTGGAATGCCGTCTCAAGTCGTTTCGCAATGAGTAACTGCCATCCCTGTTCACGAGCACATACGACGGTATGCCGTCAATGTCGAACATTTTGCTTGTCAAATAATCCCATTGTGCG
>JAFQUE010000025.1 GCA_017408685.1 Bacteroidaceae bacterium
CAAAATGACTGTTTTTGCAGTGCCGGGCGCTTTGGTTCTTTCACGCGATGAAAGAACATGATAGAACGACAACAAAAAGAATATACAATAACAGATTAAGGGTAAAATCTGCAGTGGAATACTCTAACTCGCTAATCGTGACCCGCACGGCACGACTACGCCGTGCTACGCGCGACCTTTCACTGCTCGTGTTATCGAAGATTTCCACTTTGACAACACTCGCTAATCGTGACCCACGCGGCACGACTACGCCGTGCTACGCGCGACCTTTCACTGCTCGTGTTGTCGAAGCCTGTGTTCGCTTTGACAACACCGTCTAATCGCAACCCGCAGGGCGTGACCATGCCACGCGACCTGCGACCTGTTGCTGCCGGTGTCGTCGAAGTTGCAAGAGCAACTTTCATCTTTCATCTGCTCTCTGTTATCTGTTCTCTGTTATCTGTACTCTGTTCTACGTTTTGTCATTATTTTTCCATTTAATGCAATAAATTATTAAAAAATATATAATAATTCAATTAATATGTTAATTTTGCAGACTATAGTTTAAGAAACACAAAAGGCAAATAATCAACGGAGTATAAATTCAAGAAGTTAAGAAGCATGAAAAGAATTTTACTATTGCTTGTCATGGCAGCAATTGCTGTTGTAGACATTTCTGCGCAACACGAAGTGCGGATTACGACAAAAGACGGAACAACAGAAATTCCACTTGACGAAATTTCGAGTATCAGTGTGTGCGAGGAACTCTGGAGCGAATGGGCACCAATCTACGGACACGAGACAGGTACATACTACATGTCGCTGTATACAACTTTAGAGTTCCCCGAGACCGTCTTCTACAGAGAGCACAGGCTCGATGAGACAAAGGCACAATTCATGTTCAAATTTACTCTAATCGGTGCAAAAGAGGACCTTATAGTGGATTACAACAAGGAGACACACCAGTGCCAGGTTGGAATACACGACTTCATTGACCACCGCGACTATGGTCCTGTATTCGTTTCGGACTTCCCGCACAACCCGTTTGACTTGAATGGTGACGGACAGCGTGAGACATATGAGGATTACCCTTGTACATTTGACCCGGAGACAGGTACATTTACCCTTAATCTTGTGTACTTCGTATCCACTGGTCTCGGTTCTTCTGCCAACGGTACATTCGGCTACGGCGAGGAGACAGCCGTACTCGATGGTTTCAAAAAGTATGACTACAGTTTCTCAATGGTATTCGATGGGAAATATACCAAACAGGGGGAAAACAAAGAGTATGCAGTGTTCAAGATTGTCAAAGGTGCCGATATAACAAAATACCTGTTCCGCGTTGTTGAATATGGCAGTGACCTGGACGCTACAATCGCCGGCATGGCTGATGGCACTATCAACTCCGCAGAATTGACCGAGAGTACCGTTCTGCATTACCCCATTGAGAAGAGCGGTAAATATGTAGCGCTTGCAATAACATATGACGCAAAGGGCAACGTACACAGTGAATACTCAACCAACTTCGAACTTTATCTTACAGATGAGAACCCATGGGTATCACTTGGTTATGCAGAATACACTGATGACATCATCTTGCCACTATACGGCAATTCTCCGATGACATACTATGTAGAGGTACTTGAGAACAAAGACATGCCGGGTCTCTTCCGTATGGTAGATCCTTACGGTCCTGAGCAACCATTGTATCCTTATGCAAGTTCATACAAAGAGGGCAGCTACATTGAGATTGATGCAACAGACCCTGAAGGCGTATGGATCGAGGGCTGGCAGAGCACAGGTCTTGACATTCAGAACAACGGTCTCATGTCTATTACTTCAATGGCATGGTATCAGGCCAATGCTGAAGGTGCTACCAAAGAAGATGTAGCAGCAGCAGGTTTCTGCGGAGTTTATGCAGACGGTGTAATTACATTCCCTACTGACGGTATCTTGGTTGGTATTGGTAGCAAAGTTTACTACGCTACCCGCAATGGCGCATTCAAACTTGACATGACAAACATGATTGAGTCTCTTCCTGTGGAATCAACAGCCGCAAAGGCTCCGGTAATGCGCTTCGAAGGCGGCAGGAAACTTTCCATCGGCAACAATGCCAAAAGAGTACTCCGCACAGTGGAAGTAAAGAAAAGCAAAAGCATACCTGCGGGAATAAAGAGTACCGAAGGCTTTGACCCAACGATTATTGAAGAGTAACAACAAAAAACATGAAAGTCATGAAAAAATATATATTGCTTTTAGGGATACTTATTGTATCATTGTCGGCACAGGCACAGGCACTGATTCTTGTAAACGGCGACACAATAAAGTTTGAGAATGACCTTACGATAACTCAAGGTTACAACTACCATGAACTAAACTTTTCGACAGGAGACCAAGGGTACACGTTTGACATAAGGGAGATTGAGAGCCTTGACTTTGCCGCCACATATACCGGCATAGAGTCAATAAGCGACAACGAGACTATAATTGCATATAATGCCGAAGAAGAGAAGGTCATTATAATCAATGGCAGCAACGACGGCGAGATTGCTATTTTCGATGGCAAAGGAACTATGGTGAAGAGCACACGCGGGAGCGAGACAAGCGTAGGCGACCTTGCCCCGGGACTCTACATCGTGAGCTACAACAGAAAGATTAACGCTAAAATTCTGAAAAAATGAGAACCAAGAGAATAAACAATGTACTCCGTGCATTCATGTTTTTTGTTCTGCTGGCTGTAACATCGGGTGTCATGGCACAGGGGTATGTGATTGTAGATTATAAAGACAACACTAACAAAGAAAACCTGGTATTGCCAAAGGAGCAGGTGAAGAAGATTGAATTTATATTCAAGAACAGGATTGAATGTGAAATCGACACAATATTTCTGCCGGCAAGCAGCGCAAAGAACTATTATATCACAGGGATAAGAAGTTACGCCCCGCTAACCGCCGCTGCCGATTGCGAGTGGGCCGACATTACATTGCGGAGAGACTCATCTTTGAGCGAAAGTTACAAGTGTGAATACTATGCAGTAAATATTACACTACAGGCAAACAAGAGCGGGAACGACAGGATTGCCAATATCACTTTTGAGTCAGAGGGCGCCGAGAGTGTAACCATTCCTCTTATACAGCGCAAACAGGTTTCTTCATTTTTTGAAGAGTCATTCTATAATAGCGGCAAGTGGGATGGCGAGGCTGTAAAGGAGATCAACAGTTTAATACAGTGGAACGACTCTATTATAGGTTACTCACTATTTCCGAACTTCGGTTTCACTCTCGAATCGTACCCGGAATGGATAGATTCAGTCAAGTTGTACTGTTATGACGAGACAGATAAATATGAGAGCGTTGGCACAAACGCATCTATAGGATTATGGTTCAAGAAGAACAACACCGCTACCACGCGTGAGGGAACCGTTGTACTGCGCGACATGAACGGTGAGGAACTGAAGATAAATCTCAAGCATAACCCAATGAGTTCTATAAACGTCCGTAAGAAAATGAATTCGCAAATTTTGAATAGCGCAGCTTATGACTATGGATATCCGTCACTGCTGCACATACGCGATGTCATGACAGCAGACCTCACTGTACCTTCAACAGGTTATGACTGGTATATAAATTGGGCATGCAACCGGTATATGGGAGAGAGTTATGTATACTCGCAGTATATTTGGAACGCATACAGGGACCTTATATTCCAGAGCAACCTGCTTCTTGCAAACATAAATGACGATAACATAAAAGAACCTACCATAATGGGGGCGAAGGTTGAGGCACACATTTTCCGTGCGCTCTTCTATCTTGAGGCTGCGCAGATGTATGAGTTCCTGCCCAATGACAAAACAAGCAACATCAATACCGCCGGAAACGACGTGCTGAACCTTACATTGCCAATTGTAAAGGAACCTGTAGTGCCACGCAACCCGGTAATCGATATCCCGAGAGCAACAAGAGAAGAGATGGTCGCATTCATACTTGAAGACCTTAATGTTGCTGAAGAAAACATAAATTACACTTCCTCGTCAAAGGATATTCCCCAAATTGACGTGGTGTATGGACTCAAGGCACGTCTCTACATGTGGATTGGCGATTATGAGAATGCCAAGAAATATGCACGCATGGCAATTGAGAACAACACTGGCCACGTGATGACACAGGAAGAGTGCCTGAGCAAGAGCGATGGTTTCAACACTCCCGACCCTTGGATGTTGGCTACCACAACATGCCCCGGGGACGCACCGGTACAAACCGGTATAGAAAACTGGACATCATGGATGTCACCTGAGGCACAATACGGTTACAGTTCAACAGGAGCAACATCAATGATAGACGCAGCCATGTATGCACGTATGAGCGATACCGACTTCCGCAAACTCATGTACAAGGCTCCTGCCGGTCATGCTCTTGAGAGCAAAGTTCCATACATTAACGCCGCGTGGGGTGCCGAACTTCCAGAGTATGCAGCAATCAAGTTCCGTCCCAACGACGGCAATACAGTAGACCACCTGACAGGTTCTGTTTCATCGGTACCCATCATGCGAATTGAGGAGATGTACTTCATTGAGGCCGAGGCTGCCGAGCGCCTTACACCGGGCGAAGGTACTGCACTGCTTGCTGACTTCATGAAGAAGCACCGTGACGCGGAATACACAATCCCTGCAGATGTTGACGCAATTGATGAAATCCTGTTCCAGAAGAGAGTTGAGTTCTGGGGCGAAGGTATTTCGTTCTTTGACATCAAGCGTGCGAACCTCTCTGTGACACGTGCTTACGAAGGCAGCAATGTTGCGACAGACCGCACTTTCAACACCGATGGTCGCCCGGCATGGATGAACACGTGCATTGTTACAACTGCAAAGAAAGAGAACAGCGCCATTGAAGGTTGGGAGAACCCCGACCCGAGCGATTGCTACCAGCCACAGTGGTAACACCGGCGAATATCAATACACGAGGGTGGCTAAAAAGTCATCCTCGTGTATTATATGAGACCATTCCCCACATACAAAACAAAAAGGCAAAAGAGAACGTTCTTCAAAAAAAACAGAATATGGAACAGGAAGAGAAAAGGAGCGCATGCAGTTGCTGCGACGGGCAGCGCAGAGGAATGCCCGGTTGCGCCGTGATGATAGGATTGATAGTACTCGGCATTTTCACATGCAAAGGACTCAGAAGCATTGCCGAGAAGGACCAGTTTGTGACCGTGAAAGGACTTGCCGAACGGGAGGTCATGGCAAACAAGGTCGTTTGGCCCATACCCTACTACTGCGTGAGCAACGATATACAGCGCCTCTATGACGAACTGGACAAGAGCAGCAATGCTATTGTAACGTTCTTGAAACAGAACGGAATAAGCGACGATGAAATAATCTTGTCCACGCCCAACGTCACCGACCGCTTGGCGCAAAGTTACACACCGGAGAACCTCACCTACCGCTATCAGGGACGCGATGTGATAACCGTGTCATCGGGGCAGGTGGAAAAGGTCATAGGACTGATGAAACGCCAGATTGAGCTAATGAAGCAGGGCGTGAACATTGGCACAGAGTATGGATATGGCGGCGAGGCAACGTTTGAATACACGGGACTGAACGGGATTAAGCCCGAAATGATTGAGGAGGCCACACGCAATGCGCGCGCCGTGGCACAGAAGTTCGCCGAGGATTCGGAGAGCGAATTGGGTGGCATAAGGAATGCCAACCAAGGGCAGTTCAGCATAAGCAGCGACGAGACAACCCCGCACATAAAGAATATAAGGGTGGTAACGACCATTGATTATATTCTCAAGAACTGACGACAGGAAGAGTACAGAGAACAGAGTACAGAGTACAGAGAAAGTTGCGAGTAAGTGAGCGAAACATAAAGTTTACTTTGATGTTTCACTGCGAGCGGAAGCAACTTGGGCGAAGCCAACAGAGTACAGAGAACAGAGAACAGAGTACAGAGTACAGAGTAGTTCTGTACTCTTGTACTCTGTTTTTACTTCTTAAAAGCCTTATAAATAAGATAACCCACGATGAACACGCCAAGTGCAATGAAAAAGTAACCTATCTCGCTGCTGTATTCTGTAACACGCTCAATAAGCTGCTGCTTTGTCTCAATGCCGGGAACCTTTGAAAGGTACCATCCGAGTGCTGCAAGAATGGCATTCCATATTCCTGCACCAAGGGCGGTAAAAATTAGGAATGTGCTCATCTTCATGCGGGCAAGACCGGCAGGAATGGAAATGAGCTGACGCACGGCGGGAATGAGACGGCCGATGAAGGTGGATAGTGCACCGCGCTCATCGAAATAGGCCTCGGCCTTCTTCACTGCCGGCTCGTCAATGAGACACATGTGACCGAAACGGCTGTTTGCAAACTTGTAGATGATTGGACGCCCAAGCCACATTGCAAGACAGTAGTTGATGAGCGCACCTATCATGGCACCGAGAGTGGCAAAAAGGACCACAAGATACACATTGAGCCCACTCTGCGGGTCGGCAGCCAGCCATGCGGCAGGAGGCACGACAACCTCTGATGGGAATGGGATGAAAGAACTCTCGATAGCCATAAGCAGAGTTATTGTCCAGTAATTGAGGTGCTCAAGACACCATTCGATAAAAGCGACTGATTCCATAGTCTAAATTTATATTATTCATATTTATTTACTTGATACTCTCTTCAGTGCCCTGTACACCTCGGGGATTACGAGGACAAGAGATGTTGAAACAGTAATCTTTAGCCACACAGCAACACTCAGCGGCACTACGTTGAACATTACACCGCCGAAGGTGACAATGAGTACCTGACCCACTACAATGAGCGCACACACTGAAAGGAAAGCCGGGTTGGAACCAAGTCCCTTGAATGCCGAAGCTCCTGTCATGTACGCCTTGGCATTGAACATGTTCCAGAACTGCAGCATTACAAAGAAGGTGAAGAACTCGGACTGTTGGTATGCCGAAAGGTCACCTCCCTTGCCCAACCAAAGATAGAGTGCTACCTGAATAACCACGAAGAGCGCTCCCACGGAGAAGATGTTCACTGCCATGGGGCGGGTGATGATGAAATCGCCGTTTGCACCGCTCTTGCGGGGCCTGTCGTTCATGACATTGGCATTGGGCGGCAACGAAGCGAGAGCACCCGCCGCAAAGGTATCCATAATGAGGTTAACCCAAAGCATTTGTGTTATTGTCAACGGGGAGTCGGTGCCAATGAGCGAACCAATCATCACCACCACACACGCAGCAACGTTTATGGTGAGTTGGAAAAGCAGGAAGCGCTGAATGTTCTTGTATAGCGAACGGCCCCACATGACAGCCTGTGTTATGCTTGAGAACGAATTGTCTATTATTGTTATATCACTTGCTTCTTTGGCAACTGATGTTCCGTCACCCATAGAAAGACCTACCTGCGCCGCCTTGAGGGCCGGAGCGTCATTGGTGCCGTCGCCGGTAACTGCCACAACGGCGTCCTGCTCCTGCAACAACCTCACAAGGCGCTGTTTGTCCATGGGACGGGCACGGCACATTATTTTGAGTGCCTTGACACGCGCTGCAGCCTCTTCGTCGCTCAATGCCTCGAACCCGGGACCGGTTATAATGGCTTCGGCAGATGTGTCACCATCCACAATACCTATCTGGCGGGCTACCTCACGCGCAGTGCCGGGGGTGTCACCGGTTACAATCTTCACATCTATGCCGGCTTTGAGACAGCGCTGCACTGCCTGGGGGACATCACTGCGCACGGGGTCGGATATTGCGACAAATCCAAGGAAAGTGAGGTCGGTACCCGACAAGTGGCCATCGGCATAAGGTGCGGTGTTGTCGTCCTCTCCAAGCAACTGATATGCGAAGCCAAGCGTGCGCATTGCCATATTCTGGTATTCGAGCAGTTTGGTTTCAATGGTTTCGCGGTTCTCCTCTATAGTAGCGAAACCCTCCTGCGTCTCCACACGGTTGCAGTTGGCAAGCACAATCTCGGGAGCACCCTTGACATAGAGTACCTTGCAACCGAGTTCGGGCGATTCGACAACTGTTGCCATGTATTTGCGCTCGGTAGAGAATGTCAGTTGGCTCACTACACGGGCCGCGCTGCGCAGTGGGGCATAATCGACACCCTGGGAATTGAGCCACAGGAGAAGTGCCGATTCGGTGGGGTTACCTATTGTCTTTATCTCGCCGCACTCGTTATTGAGGTTGGCAGTTGAATTCACGGCAATACCCTCCTTGATGAGTGAACTGCTCTTGCCGGCCGACAATTGCCGGCCGTTGAGTGCAAAGAACTGTGTCTCGTAAACCTGCATGCGGTTCTGCGTGAGTGTTCCGGTCTTGTCGGTACAGATGACTGTGGCTGCACCCATGGTCTCGCAAGCATGCATTTTGCGCACAAGGTTATTTGTCTTGAGCATGCGGTTCATGCTGAGCGCAAGGCTCAAGGTTACCGACATTGGCAGGCCCTCGGGCACTGAAACCACAATGAGTGTAACTGCTATCATGAAGTTGTGCAACAATGCCGATATGATATCCATTGTACCCATGGAATCACCGGCAATGAAGAGTTTTGCAGTGAGCAGTATGAATGTTATTCCGGCAACGGCGTAGCCCAGTTTGCTTATTACGCCCGCCAGACGCCCCAACTGCTGCTGCAAAGGGGTGTCAAGGTCATTCTCTATGAGCGCGCCCTGGTTGACCTTGCCATACTCGGTTGCGTCGCCCACAAGTTCCACACGCATTATGCCGTGCCCGTCGACAACGGTGGTGCTGCGCAGCACTCTGTTCGAAGGATAGGTGGCCTCGCTATCGAAATCGGCCTCGACGGTTGTCTTTGAAATCACAGGTTCGCCGGTAAGGGTCGATTCGTTTATCTGCAACGAATGAGCCTGAAGCAGCACTCCGTCGGCCGGGACCTCATCGCCTGTATTGAGCATTACCACATCGCCCACGACAATATCCTTGCGGGAAACTTCCTGCACCCTGCCGTCGCGTATGACGGTAACCATGACATCATCGTTTACGGTATTCAGGACCTCGAATGCACGGGCAGCCTTCACTTCAAATATAAAGCCTATGGTGCTTGCAAGCATTATGGCAAAGAAGATTCCCAAAGGTTCAAGAAACGCCGAGAGGCCTTTCTGGTCGGGGCCCCAGCAATGGACCGAGGCAATAATCATGGAGAGCACCCACGCAAGCAGAAGTATGCGTATTATGGGGTCGTCGAACTTTTCAAGGACCTGTTTCCATAGAGGAGTCTTTGCCGGCGGGGTGAGCACGTTTGCACCATGTTTCAGGCGGCTCTCAAGAACCTGTTCGGCAGTAAGTCCTTTCAATATATCCTTTTCCACTGTTTATTTATATAATTTGCGCAAAATTACCGCTTGAATGTTATAAAAAAGTTATATTAATCAATATTAACAAAGTATTGTGCTTTATTCCTCCCCGAAGAGGTTGAGTCTGTTGGCGCGCGCCTCGTCAAGCGAACGCAAAGGAGCAGCGGTCCTTTGCAAAGCCTTGGCACGGAGGGCACTTTGTTCGTTGCCGAGTGCCGCCATAAAGGCATTGCGGCGTTCGGTGCCGCCAAGCAGTTCGGCAGCGACAAGCACATTCTGCGACACATCCTTCACATGCACTACAGGACCGCTGTATTCCGGAGCAATCTTCAGTGCCGTGTGCATGGGACTTGTTGTGGCACCTGCAATCATCACGGGGATTGAAAGTCCCGCGGCCTTCATTGCCTTTACGGTGGTTATCATCTCGTCGAGCGAGGGGGTTATAAGGCCGCTCAGAATGACGATATCGGCATTCTTGTCAATTGCCTCGGCAACAATACTCTCGGCCGGCACCATAACGCCAAGGTCAAAGACTTCGTAACCGTTACAGCCCATAACCACTGCTGCAATGTTCTTGCCAATGTCGTGCACATCGCCCTTGACGGTTGCAACGACCACACGGCCGGCCGAGGCACTGCGGGCGCTGTTCCCGCTCTCGATGAGCGGTTGCAGGATTGCCACTGCCTGTTTCATGGTGCGGGCGCTCTTCACTACCTGTGGCAGGAACAGTTTGCCGGCGCCGAAGAGTTCGCCAACGGTACTCATGCCGTCCATGAGCGGACCGCCGATTACATCCACGGCAGTGCCGTACTTGGCAACGGCCTCGTCAAGGTCCTGGCGCAAATAGTCGCCTACTCCCTTGACAAGGGCAGTCCTAAGACGCTCCTCAACAGGGGTTTCGCGCCAAGAAGCGGAAGAGAGAGCCTGCCCTGCCCCACCCTGTTCCTTTAGACCGGTGGCAAGGGTTATAAGTCGCTCGGCGGCAGTGGCGTCGCGGTTGAGGACTACATCTTCCATTACGCTGCGCAGTTCGGCAGGAATATCCTCGTACTGCACTGCTGTCTGCGGATTGACAATCCCCATGTCCATGCCGGCTGCTATCGCGTGATAGAGGAAGACTGCATGCAGTGCCTCACGCACATAGTTGTTGCCGCGGAAAGAGAACGAAAGGTTGCTCACGCCGCCGCTGATGTGAGTCCCGGGCAGGTTCTCCCTAATCCAGGCACAGGCGCGGATGAAGTCGAGCCCATAAGAAGCGTGTTCCTCAATGCCTGTGGCAATGGCAAGTATGTTGGGGTCGAATATTATGTCATGAGGAGCAAAACCTGCCTTTGCAGTCAGCAGGCGATAGGCACGGTTGCATACCTCAATCTTGCGTTCATAGGTTGTTGCCTGCCCGTTCTCGTCGAAGGCCATAACCACTACTGCCGCGCCAAGAGCCTTGGCTTCACGGGCACGTTCAAGGAAGAGTTCTTCACCCTCCTTGAGAGAAATGGAATTGACGATTGAACGGCCCTGGGCACATTTAAGTCCCTCCTTTATCACCTCCCAGTTCGAGGAGTCTATCATGAGCGGTACACGGGCAATGTCGGGTTCACATGCAAGCATGTTCAGGAAAGTCCTCATCTCCTGGCGGGCGTCGAGCAAGCCGTCGTCCATGTTTATATCTATAACCTGCGCACCGTCCTCAACCTGCTTGCGGGCAATGGAGAGTGCCTGGGCATACTCCTTTTCGTTTATCAGGCGCAGGAACTTGCGTGAACCTGCCACATTGCAGCGCTCACCCACATTGATGAAGTTCATAGAAGGGTTCACGACCAGGCGTTCAAGCCCCGAGAGCCACATCTCCTGCGGGAGCGGTTGCGGCACGCGTGGAGCGGCACCGCTTGCCAACGGCGGGAAAAGCGCTATGAACTCGTCGGTTGTACCGCAGCAACCGCCGACTATGTTTACAAGGCCTTCGTTTATATACTCGCTCACAATGGCAGCCATTTCGGCAGGAGTCTGGTCGTACTCGCCGAGTTCGTTCGGAAGGCCGGCATTGGGATAGACGCTCACATAATAGGGCGACATGTCGCTCAACCGTTTGAGGAAAGGTTTCATCTCCCTGGCGCCGAACGAGCAGTTGAGACCCACAGATAACAGGTTGCGCCCCGAAAGGGAGGCGAGCACTGCCTCAAGTGTCTGCCCAGAGAGAATGCGGCCCTGGGTATCGGCAACGGTAAACGAAAGCATTACCGGCACTTCACGCCCTGCGGCGGCCATGGCCTCGTCGGCAGCGCAGAGTGCTGCCTTGGCATTGAGAGTGTCGAAGATTGTCTCACATAGCAAGGCGTCGACACCGCCTTCGATGAGTGCAGTCATCTGCTCACGGTAGGCCGCCACAAGCATATCGAACGTGATGTTGCGCATGGCGGGGTCCTCGACATCGGGACTCATTGAGCAAGTGCGCCCGGTGGGGCCCACAGAACCGGCCACAAAACGTGGTTTGCCGGGCGTGGAGAAACTGTCGGCAAGCCGGCGTGCCAGTTGTGCCGCACTACGGTTGATTTCGGCACAAAGGTGCTCGCAACCATATTCGCTCTGTGATATTGCATTGGCATTGAAGGTGCAGGTCTCTATTATGTCGGCACCTGCGGCAAGATATCTTGTATGTATCTCGCTGATGACCTGCGGGCGGGTGAGCACCAGCAGGTCATTGTTTCCTTTGAGGTTTACCGGGTGCTGCACGAGCAGACTGCCACGGAAATCGTCCTCGGTAAGAGAGAACCTCTGTATCATGGTACCCATTGCACCGTCGAGCACCAGAATACGTTTCTTTATTACATCTTTGAGATTCATTTTCAAAATAATCTATCTATTCATATCCTTCGCGTTGCTCAGGAACGGCAATTGCGTTGCTGTCATGTTGAGCGCAGCGAAACATCTCTTTATGCACCACGGCATTAACCCTAATTAACACGATTTACTCTATCCAGCCGGGATAGAGTAAATCGTGTTAATAGTTTCTCCTTATGCGGTCAATCTCGCGCTTGTCGTCGCGTTCCTTTATGGACTCGCGCTTATCATATTCGTGTTTGCCACGTGCAAGACCTATGACCAGTTTGGCCAGTCCCTTTTCGTTTATGAAAAGTCTTGTGGGGACAATGGTGAAACCGGGATTCTTCACAGCCTGTTTGAGTTTGCGCAGTTCCTTGCGTTCAAGCAGAAGTTTGCGGTCGCGCCGTGCTGCGTGGTTATTGTAGGAACCGTAGAAATATTCGGCAACGTGCATGTTCTTCACCCACAGTTCATCGTTGATGAACGTGCAGTAGGTATCGACAAGGCTTGCCTTGGACTGGCGTATGGACTTGATTTCGGTACCGGTGAGCACCAGCCCCGCCGTGTATGTATCCGTGATTATGTAATCGAAAGAAGCCCTGCGGTTCTTGATGTTTATGTTGACGGTTCTTTTGTCCATGTTACTTTATAAAAGGGTTCGGGAATTCACCGCCATCGATACATATCTCACCGGAAACACCGTCTTCCATGCGTGTCAGGTAGATTCTGCTCTTGATGGTTCTCTTTGTCGACAGACTGCTTATCTGCTCGGGAGTGAGGAAGTCACCCACATTGGAGAGGTCGAAAGTGAGCAACCTGGTGTTCGTTTCACCGCTGCCGTCTGCCGCCTTGGCATAGAGATTGAATTCAATGCTGTCATCGGAAACTCCACGCACGGTCATGGCAAACAATGCCCCTTCCTTGGCACCGAAATATGAGATATTGATGTTCTGGCGCATTTTAAGAAGCCATACAGGATTGGCATAGCGGTCCCAGAGTTCATACTTGTGCAGTTTGTTGAAAGGGGTGGTATATTCTGTCAGGTAAACACTGTCGAAAGTGGAAAGAGGGAGTGTGGGAATGACTTCATATACGTGATATATGTCGCAATGGGGCTTTGACATGGTGTTGTAGTCATAGTAGTAGCGCAACATCATGTGAGCCCTGTCGCCTGTCTTGAGTTCGGTATTGTCCATGTTGTCGATACGTATCATGGAATCGGAATCCTCGGCTGTTACGGTGTGCTTGTTCACCGTGTATATGTTGTCATAGTAATAATTGAATGTGGAGCCGACTTCGGCCGGACCGCAGGAAAAGAGCGCAAGGAGCGCGAACGGCAGCAGAATATAAAGATACTTTTTCATAGAAAGATTGCTGTTTTTTGTTACATACATATAATGTATCGCGAAGATACGAAGAAAATGCCAAACAGTAACAGCATTGCGGCAAATATGCTCGTCTTTTATGGTTTTTTATGAAGGTTTGTCTTTTTTATTCGCAAAAAAATGCGGCAACTTTTGCGCAAGACATTATTTTTACTAACTTCGCAGATTGAAAGAGACTATGTTTCACATTTTAAACATACAACAATTATGGTTTATTCACACGAAGTAGAAAACATGTGTGTTGTAAAGAAGGGTCCTAACCACGGTCCTGCTCCAATACCCGAAGAGGGCAAGTGGATCAAGGCCAAGGAGGTTGCTGACATCTCAGGCTTTACACACGGTATCGGTTGGTGTGCTCCACAGCAGGGTGCATGCAAACTCTCATTGAACATCAAGAACGGTATCATCCAGGAGGCTCTTGTTGAGACTATCGGTTGTTCAGGTATGACACACTCGGCAGCCATGGCTTCCGAGATTCTCCCCGGCAAGACAATCCTCGAGGCTCTGAACACTGACCTCGTTTGCGACGCCATCAACACTGCAATGCGCGAGCTGTTCCTGCAGATTGTTTACGGCCGCAGCCAGTCGGCTTTCTCTGAGGGCGGTTTGATTATCGGTGCAGGTCTTGAGGACTTGGGTAAAGGTCTTCGCAGCCAGACAGGTACTCTCTACGGTACTTTGGCAAAGGGTTCACGTTACCTTGAGATGGCAGAGGGTTACATCACACGCCTCGCCCTTGACAAGAACGACGAGATTTGCGGTTACGAGTTCATCAACCTCGGCCAGCTCATGGATGAGATCAAGAAGGGCACCGACGCCAACGAGGCTGTCAAGAAGTTGACGAAGTCTTATGGCCGCTTCTCTGAGGAGGCAGGTGCTGTTAAGTATATTGACCCACGTAAAGAATAAGGAGGACAAAGCTATGATAAGACCCGTAAAATTTGAAAGTCAGGATCGTCGTATCAAGCAGATCCTCGCTGTACTTAACGAGAATGGAA
>JAFQUE010000026.1 GCA_017408685.1 Bacteroidaceae bacterium
GTGAGAACTGTACCAAGTTCTTTCCCGGAATGGGTTAGCACATTATCCAAAATCTCATAAAAACAATAGCTCATAGCTTGTAACACAGTCGTTTCAATATCAATATACCGTGTAAGCACACCAACAACACGTTGATATACATCATAGATGTTCTTTTCATCAAAAACATCTATTGTAATATCATCACTTATTGATGAGAAATACTGTTTTATGAGTACAGATAGGTTCATACCAAATGTATAACAAATACTTATACTGCAAAGATATAATGAAAAACATTAAAAAATACAAACATCTCAAATATTTTTCAAAACATATCCCTACTATAAAAAAGACTATTTCAGTGCGAAACAGTCCTGTAAAAGTATTTACTTCGTTTACAACTCTATAAGTATTCTTGCATTGATTTGCCTGCCTGTGAGGTAATTGGGAACAGCGAAATTGTTATTGTGTACGTCTCTTACCCAATAGTAGGAGTTCACGTTGTTTATGCCAAGCAGGTTGAATGCGTCAATTCCCAACCAAACATTGCGCAGGTATCTCCTTATGCCGGTGCGGTAGATGTTATCCTCGTTGTTGAGTAATCTGTAGGACATGCCAATGTCAACACGGGTGTATGCAGGAGCAGTGAAGCGCTGTTTCTCGCGTCCTGTGTGCGGGGGACCGAACGGCAGTCCGTCGGCATATACTCCCTGCAGGCTCATCTTCCAGCGCTTGGTGCCGGGGAAAAAGTCGGTGAAGTAGAGCGAGGCGTTGAACATGCTGTTTGTGGGGCGTGGAATCCATTCTCCACCGTTGATTTTTTCCTTTGTATCCATTATGGAGAATGTAATCCATGAATCGGTTCCGGGCACGAACTCACCGAAGAGTTTCATGTCGAGTCCGGTGGCATAACCGTGGGCGCAATTCTCGCCATAGTATACTATGCGCACATTGTCTACATTGTACGGGATAAGGTTGTCCAGTTTCTTGTAATAGGCCTCGGCGGTGAACTTGAACGGGCGGTTCATTATCTTGAAATGGTAATCGTAACCGAGAACGACATGTATTGAACGCTGGGATTTGATTTTCTTGTTGAGTGTTACCGACGCAATGCCGTTGACAGTTGTGGTGTCGCGCATTTCCTTGTAGAACGGTGTCTGGTAATACACTCCGGCTGCAAGGCGGAATGTCATGTCGTCGTTGAACTTGGGAATGAGTCCCACGGAGGCGCGTGGCGAAACAATTGTCTCCTTGTTCCAGTCCCAGAATGATACTCTCACTCCTGCATTTATGGATATGAGGCCAAGACTGCTGGTGAACTTGTATGTATCCTGTACATGGAGCGAGAAGATGTTGCTGCTGCTTGATGTTTTGGATTTGAGGCTGTATACGGGTTTGAGCATGTCGGGCAGGAATGGAATGTTGTAACCTGCCGAGTCGCGCATTTCCCATTCGCGTTGGTTGTCGTTGAATTGCTGCCGTTTCCATTCGGCGCCCCAGCGCAGGTCGTGTGCGCCAAGATAGTGGTTGCCCTTGAGCGATACGGTCATTACGTTTGCTTTCAGATAGTTGCGGGCGTGCTCCTTGTAACCGCCCACGCTCATGGTCTCGTCGGTGTTTATATCGTTCAGCCAGTACTCTCCGGTTATGTCGTATGTCTCTTCCTCCTTGCTGTCGAATGCTGAAGCCTGCAGTGTGAATAGGTTGTATTGGTTGGGCGCATAGTTGAGCGACGCGGCTCCGAACAGTGTGCGGAAGAGGTCTCTCTCCCAACCTCCGAAGTAGACCTTGAATTCCTTTACATCCTCAAGTGTGCCGAAACTGGTCTGGCGGTCGCTTGGCGTGAACATGTACTCGTTTCTTGCAATGTTGCCTATTATGCTCAGGTTCAGTTTGTCGGTAATGCGCCAGTCGAAATATGCCTGATAGTCAATGAAGGTGGGGTCGTACTCTCCTTTGGTGTCAAGTGTTCCCAAAAGGTAGCGGTTACTCTTGTACCTGAAAGAGTTTGAAAAACTGACTCTGCTGTTGCCCCAGCCGGCATAAATGCTTGCCCCGAGCATGCTCACCGATATTGTGCTCTCCAGTTCGCGCGGTTTGCGGTAAGTGATGTCGAGTACCGAGGACATTCTGTCACCGTATTTTGCCTCAAATCCTCCGGTAGAGAATGCAATGGAACTTACCATGTCGGGGTTGAGGAAACTGAGTCCTTCCTGCTGGCCGGCCCTTATGAGCAGTGGCCTGTAGACTTCAATGCCGTTTACATAAACGCTGTTCTCGTCGAAGTTTCCGCCGCGGACGTTGTATTGCGAGCTCAATTCGTTGTGTGCGCTCACTCCCGCCTGGGACTTTATTATGTCTTCAATTCCGTTGCCGCTTGCCGACGGGTTGAGCCGCAGTTTCTCGGGTATTTCAATCTGCTGCGTGGTTGTCATCTGCCGCTCTTTATGTGTCACCACCGCGTCGCTCAACTGTATGTCCATTGGCGGCAGTGTGACATTGACGATGATGGTGTCGGTGGGGTTCTTGAAAGTGCGTTTTCTTGTCTGGTATCCAATCATGGAGTATGCGACTACAAGACTGTCGCTGCTCTCGCATGTGAGCGTGTAGTTGCCGTTGAGGTCGCAAACGGTTCCTGCCGGCTTGCCCACAATGCTCACATTGGCTATTTCAATGGGTTTGTGGTTCAAGTCGGTGACCCGCCCCTTTATGGTGACCTTCTGCGCCATAACTGCCTGTGACAGCAGTATGAGAAAGAGGACAGTTATGTGTAGTCTGTATTTCATGTCGGGTACTTGTGCGTGATATTATAACGCATGTTTTCGGCTAAACGTATATCCAGCGCAAAAATTTGTTTACCCAGTTCCATTTGAAATGGTACCACAGAAGTGTGCCGACATCCTTGCCGCCGAAATTGTCAATGGTGCTCAGGAAACTCTTGCGCAAGCGCGACAGACCACGTACTTCAAAGAACTCGAAATGTTCATATCCGTTTCTGTAGGCGTCGGTTATTGCGGCCCATATTGCCATTATGCCGGGAAACTGCAACGGGAAACTCTTGCGTAGCCCGAATGAGTATGTGAGCATGGCGCGTGTCTCCTCGTAAAGGCATATCGAAGCCCCTATGATTTTTCCCTTGAACATTACAAGGAACATCTTCGCCTGTTCGTGAAGCGTACCGTCGCTATTGATCAGCAGGTTCGATAAAGCCTCGGTTTGCGGGAGTCTTTTCCTGGTCTTGCTGCGGTAGAATCCCTTCATTAGGTTTAACGCTTCCTGTATCTCCTTGCGTTCTGTCGCCCTGCGGAAAGAGACTCCTCGCTCCTCGCTCTTGCGTATATGAGCCCGGTATGCCCGCGAAAGCCTTTCTTTGGGGTCTTTGCTGTGCAGTGATATGTAGTTTCTGTGGTCGCGCACGGGAATGAAGTTGTGCTTGCGCAGAATGCCGTAGGCAAAACGTGAGTCTTCGATGTTCCTTACCTCAATGAATGTATGGCGGAAATCGAACATTTTGAATACCCTTTCAAGGAAATGTCCGAAAATCTCTTCCTTGTTGCAGTTGCAGCGGTATGCTCCTTCTCCCTGAATGGAGTACCACACGCTCAATACGGGCGGAATTATGCGTATACTGTGTTTTTTGAGCATGAGCAGGTGCCCAATCTCTTCACCCTCGTCGTCATAGGCTACCAGCATATAAGGTTTGCCGCTGTTGCCGTGTTCGTATGAACGGAACAGCATGGCGGAGTGGAGTACCGGGCCGTTTATGAGTTCTGGCAAATCGGTGCCTTTAGTGTAGATTTTTATGCGCATATGTGTGCTCGCCGTGAAAGTTTTTGCCTTGTAAAGGTAAGTAAAAAGAAATAATATTGTATCTTCGCGTAACAAAAATACTTGCACGTTAAATTTATTTATATTTTAACGGTGGTTTCAACGGTTTTTAATGTTTGATTATGGCGAACGGTGATATATATATATTGGCTATAGAATCGTCGTGCGACGATACCTCGGCAGCTGTAATGCGTGGCGATGTGGTTCTTTCAAACGTCACTGCAAGTCAGGCTGTGCATGAACAGTACGGTGGGGTGGTGCCCGAACTCGCTTCGCGTGCCCATGAACAGAATATTGTTCCGGTTGTAGACGCTGCACTGAAACGTGCCGGGGTTACAAAGGAGCAATTGAATGCCATAGCCTTTACCCGTGGTCCCGGTCTCATGGGGTCTTTGCTTGTGGGTGTGTCGTTTGCAAAGGGGCTTGCGGCCTCGTTGGGCATTCCTATGATTGAAGTCAACCACCTGCAGGGGCATATTATGGCACACTTTATAAAGGAAGAGGGGGTCGAACAGAAGAGTCCGGAGTATCCTTTCCTGTGCCTTATGGTGTCGGGCGGCAATTCGCAGATTGTGAAAGTGAACAGTTACAAGGATATGGAGATTGTGGGGCAGACAATAGATGACGCTGCCGGTGAAGCCATGGACAAGTGTGCCAAGATTATGGGGCTGGGGTATCCCGGCGGTCCCATCATCGACCGTCTTGCGCGCGGGGGCAACCCAAAGGCTTATGCCTTCAGCAAACCTCACATTCCCGGTTTCGACTACAGTTTCAGCGGTTTGAAGACTTCGTTCCTTTATACGTTGCGCAAACTGGTGGCAGAAGACGAGAACTATGTCGAGACTCATAAGGAAGACCTTGCGGCTTCGTTTGAAGCAACGGTGGTCTCCGTGCTAATGGATAAACTATACAAGGCGTCAAAAGCGCTCGGAATAAAGCGGATAGCACTGTCGGGCGGCGTTTCGGCAAATACGGCATTGCGTCAGGCCTATCAGGATTATGCCAAACGCTATGGTTGGGAAATATTTATTCCAAAGTTCGGTTTTACTACCGACAATGCGGCAATGATAGGCATTGTGGGTTACCATAAGTTCCTTGATGGTGATTTCTGCGCAATGGACCAACCGGCATTCTCACGCACTACATTATAATATATATGTGCGGTGCTGTTTTGAAGGATTTGGCGCGTGAGGTCGTTTCGTTGTTGCAGGAACAGGACCTGACGGTTGCGACAGCCGAGAGCTGTACCGGCGGTTCAATTGCCGCAGCGATAACTTCTGTCGCCGGTTGCTCATCGGTAATGCTTGGCGGGGTGGTGGCCTATCATAACGATGTGAAAGTGAATGTGCTTGGTGTAAACAGGTCGTTCCTTGATACTCTTGGGGCTGTGAGTGAACCTGTTGTGGAGCAGATGGCTTGCGGCGTTTCGGAACTCACCGGCGCGCGCTGTGCGGTTGCGACTTCGGGTGTGGCAGGTCCCGGTGGCGGCACTGCCGAAAAACCTGTAGGCACTGTGTGGGTGGCTTTAAGAATGGATGATAAGGTTGAAACGCATTTGCTGAACCTTGGCGACAAAGGCCGTGAAACAAATATAGATAAGTGTGTGAGTGTAGTGCTCGGTCTTCTGCGCGATATGCTGCTGCGCCGGTAGGCATAGCGGGCTGCGAAGAATTCCAAGATTTTGGAACAGTTTCAAAAAATAATTGAAGTTTTGTTTGCATGATTGTCCGAAATCCTATATCTTTGCACTCTGTTTTGAGTACGTATCAAAAGAATAAACAAAAAAATATATAGAGATGTCAAAGATTTGTCAAATCACCGGTAAGAAAGCTATGGTGGGTAACAATGTTTCACACTCAAAGAGAAGGACAAAGCGCCTTTTCAATGTGAACTTGTTTACTAAGAAGTTCTTCTATGTAGAAGAGGATTGTTGGATTCAGTTGCGCGTGAGTGCAGCGGGGTTAAAAATTATCAACCGAGTAGGTCTTGATGCTGCTCTTAAGAGTGCAGTTAAGAACGGCCACGTTGCTTGGGAGGAAATTAAAGTACTCGATTAATTAAAGGAGGAGTAATTATGGCTAAGAAGGTAAAAGGTAACCGTGTTCAGGTGATACTTGAGTGCACCGAGCAGAAGAACAGTGGTGTTCCCGGTATGTCACGTTATATCACAACTAAGAACCGCAAGAACACAA
>JAFQUE010000027.1 GCA_017408685.1 Bacteroidaceae bacterium
AAACATCCCCCATTCTTTATCCTTATTTGCTGCTAACAACAACTGTTGCTCACACAGTGCCGGTTCCTTCTTGAAATTACTCTTGCAATGGCTATACGCCAGGCGTAAAAAGTCCTGCGTTTTTAGATGCTTCGCTCTGCTCCAGCATGACAGGTTCGCGTGACCTTTCACTGCTCGTGTTATAGAAGTTCCACTTTGAAAACACTCGCTAGTCGTGACCCACGCGGCACGACTACGCCGTGCTACGCGCGACCTTTCACTGCTCGTGTTATCGAAGCCTGTGGCTTTCATCTTTCATCTTTCAACTTTACTCTGTTATCTGTTCTCTGTTATCTGTTCTCTTTTCTCTCGCACAGGTAATTTCCTAAAACCTCCGGCACTATCTAAAACACAGCAAACAACCGTTCAGGCAGCGGAACAGGATAAAAGCTGTTTGAGCGGTGCATATTAGCGTTGGTGTCATTGCGTGGAAAGCGAGTTCTTTTATCCCCGATGGCTGAACGAAAAGTTGTTTGCGGCAAGCAACTGCCGGCCGAATTGTCCTAAAAAAAGTATATAAAGCATAAATGAACATTAAATAAGCACATTTACCGCTCCTGTTTTCAAAAATATTCCTATTTTTGTGAGATATATCCACACTCACACTGCTACAGATGAAAAGAACGCTCATAACAATGATTCTAATCACCCTGCTGCCCATGCTGCTTGCTGCACAGCAGAGGGTGGGTCTTGTCATGAGTGGTGGCGGAGCAAAGGGACTTGCTCACATTGGCGTAATCAAGGCGCTTGAAGAGGAGCACATTCCCATAGATTATGTGACCGGAACATCTATGGGAGCCATTGTTGGTGCGCTTTATGCCATGGGATACAGCCCCGATGATATGATAAAGGCCATGAAAAGCAGTGATTTCCAACGCTGGTACACCGGAACCATGGACCGCGAGTACATGTTCTACTTCAAACACGGGAACAGTGTCCCCGACATGTTGAGCATACATTTCGATTACAAAGACTCCATTCATGTAGTGGCACCGTCACCCAATATAGTCAGTGCGGCACCAATGAACCTTGGTTTCATGGAGATATTCGCCGGAGCAAATGCAGTGTGCCACAGCAAGTTCGACAGTCTGATGATTCCGTTCCGTTGCGTTGCAGCCGATGTATACAACAAGAAACAGGTGGTATTTTCTGACGGTGACCTGGGAGACGCCGTGAGAGCCTCCATGACCTATCCGTTCTTCTTTAAGCCGATAAAGAAAGACGGTGTACAGCTTTATGACGGCGGCCTATACAACAACTTCCCGCAGGATGTCATGAAGGAGGATTTCAACCCGGACATAATTATCGGCAGTGTAGTAAGCGACAACCCTCCTCCACCCGACGAGAAAGATATCATGAGTCAGGTAGAGAATATGATAATGAACCGCAGCGACTACTCGCTTGACGAAAAGGACGGCATACTGCTTGATGTAAACGTAAAGGGTGTAAAACTTCTCGATTTCCAAAAGATTGACCATATAGTGGCAGCAGGATACAGGCATGCCAAAGCACACATAGACTCAATTAAACAGCGTATTCCCCAACGCCAGGACAGCACACTGCTGGCAAAGCGACGCAAAGAGTTCAAAGAACGTATACCTGAACTCAGGTTCAATAACGTGGAGGTACATGGCGTGACCCCCAAACAGGAGAAATCCATAGCCAACGAATTCTACAGGTTCGGGGATACCTTCTCATACGACACATGCAAGAAGGGGTATTACAGTCTGCTGTCGGGCAGCAACATACAGTCTGTAATTCCCCATGCGGTATACAATGAGACCGACAGCATGTACACGCTGCACCTTGACGCTACAACAACCCCGCCCTTTACCCTGAAGTTGGGAGGCAATGTCGCTACGAACATATCGAACCAGCTCTATTTCGGGCTGCATTACCGCAACCTTGGCAGCCATTCAAAAGAGTTCATCCTTGACGGTCAGTTGGGAAAGGTATACAACAACGTACAGTTTGCAGGCAAGATAGATTTCCTGAGCAAACTGCCGGTGTCAATGAAAGTATTGGCATCGTACTCAACCATAGACTACTACAACATGAAATATCTCTTTTCAAAAGAGAACTCGGTGGCGCTTAACCATGAACGTGAGGTATTCGGCAAAATAAAGTTCATCCTTCCATTCCTTAACCAGCGCAAGGCCGAATTCAGCATAGGTATTGCCGAAATCAAGGACGAGTACATGCCAAGAGACGTCATAGACTTAAACACCCCCACATTCGACAAGAACAAGATGTTATTCTATGGCACGTCGATAAAATTCGAGGGAAACACGTTGGATTCAAAGATATTCCCGACCTCGGGCACATACACATCTCTCATTTCCCAATTCATTACGGGAACAGAGACGTACACCGACGTTACAGACGCGACTACAGCGGAACTGGACCAGTCATGGCTGCAAATCAGTTACCAACGGCGCGACCACTTCCCTATAGGCAAAAAACTGACCCTTGGGACACACCTTCATCTGTTCTATTCTACACGCCGATTCTCCCAAACATATCAGGCCACGGTAATGCAGGCAGGTTCATTCAACCCCACAATGAACAGTCTCTTCAACTACGACCCGCTGTTCCGTGCAAACCAATTTGTTGCTGGTGGTGTAACACCTATAATAAAACTCAACAGCATTTTGCAGGTACGTCCCAGTTTCTATGTATTTGTACCCTACCGCAAAATTATCGACAACAACGGAAAAGCGACCTACTCAAAGGAGCGTTTCAATGATTTCCAGTACATTGGAGACATTACAGTTGCTGCAAAATTCTCAAATATCTCGGTAAGTGCTTTTGTCAACTATTACAGTTCGCACAAGACGAGTGTCGACGTTGGTCTCACTATCGGCTGGTTCATGTTCCACGAGAGGTTCATTGAACAATAAAAGCAACAATCGTACGATTGTTGCTTTTATTGTTCAGATATGAAGTAATCTGTTATGCCTTGACCTTCATGCTTGCCTTTATGAGATATACAATCAGCAGCAGATAAGCGACAATGGCCACAACCTCGCTCATTGGGTTGGTTAGCCATGCTTCATTGACCATGTTGATACCGCCGAAACGCAAGCCGGCACTCAAAACGCCCATAAGCGCGCCACCGGCAATGAAACCTGACGCAAGCAACGTACACTTTTCGCCACGTTCGGCATTGACAGTCGCGTCCTTGCTACGTGTTGTCACGTACCAGTTGATGATACCGCCAACAAGCAACGGAAGGTTCAGTTCTAGCGGAATGAACATACCAAGCGCAAACGGCAATGCAGGAACCTTACAGAATGTAAGTATAAGCGCAAGCGCGGCACCAATGCCGTAGAGCAACCATGGCGCACCCACACCGTTCATCAGCGGGTCGATAACGGCAGCCATGGCGTTTGCCTGAGGCGCAGCAAGTTCACCGCTTGTAAAGCCATAGGTCTTGTTAAGAATCATTATTACACCTGCAACTGTCGCAGCCGACACAAGTGTACCCAAGAATTTCCATGTCTGCTGCTTTGCAGGGGTACTGCCGAGCCAGTATCCAATCTTCAAGTCTGTGATAAAACCTCCGGCCATAGAGAGTGCGGTACATACCACACCGCCCATTATGAGCGCAGCAACCATGCCCGATGAACCTTTCAGCCCCACAGCAACCATGATTACCGAAGCAAGGATAAGGGTCATCAGTGTCATGCCCGACACGGGGTTAGAACCAACAATTGCAATGGCGTTCGCAGCCACTGTTGTAAAGAGGAAAGAGATTACGGCAACAAGCAGCACTGCAACAACACTGTGCAGTATATTGCCGTCCATTACATCGAATACAAAGAACGCGAAAACCATGAGCAGAGTGAAAATTGAGCCGAAAAGCACAACCTTCATGGAAAGATCCTTCTGCGTGCGCTCCACATTCTCGCCGCCTTTCTTGCCGCCAATCTCGCGTGCTGCAAGGCCAACTGCACTCTTTATTATACCCCATGACTTGAAGATACCTATTACACCGGCCATGGCAATACCGCCGATACCAATGCTCTTGGCATACTCCTTGAAGATAAGTTCGGGAGACATCTCACCTACCGTCATTATAATATCGGGGTTCCATGCATTCAGTACCTGGTCGCCGAAAAGCAGAGACATTCCGGGGATAATCACAAGCCACACAGCAAGCGAACCAACACATATTATAACGGCATACTTCAAACCGATAATACATCCCAAACCAAGCACTGCAGCCCCCACGTTTATTTTGAGAACAATCTTCGCCTTGTCGGCAAGCAGTTCGCCCCACCCTACAATGCGTGTAGTCACATTCTCGTTCCACCAGCCGAAGGTTGCTACAATGAAATCATAGAGACCGCCGATGAGACCGGCTATCAGCAGAGGCTTCGCCTGACTGCCGCCCTTCTCGCCCGAAATGAGCACCTGTGTGCTTGCAGTGGCCTCGGGGAAAGGATACTCGCCATGCTTCTCCTTAACGAAGTACTTGCGGAACGGAATGAGGAACAGAATACCCAGTATACCGCCAAGCAGTGAACTGATGAACATCTGCATGAAGTTCACAGTCATCTCGGGATACTTTGCCTGCAGAATGTAGAGCGCCGGCAGTGTAAAGATTGCACCCGCGACAATAACGCCCGAGCATGCACCGATAGACTGTATGATTACATTCTCGCCAAGGGCACCCTTGCGTTTTGCAAGAGTCGACATGCCCACGGCAATGATTGCAATGGGGATAGCAGCCTCGAACACCTGACCTACCTTAAGACCCAGATAAGCCGACGCTGCCGAAAAGAGCACAGCCATTAGTATACCCCATGACACAGACCAGAAGTTGACCTCGGGGTACTTCTTGTCGGGCGACATCAAGGGTTTGTACTCCTCACCCTCGTTCAAAGGACGGAACGCGTTTTCCGGCAATCCCGTCGGTTTTTCATTTTCCTGTTTCATTTTATGTACTGTTTGTTTACAAATCTATAATGTTCTGCAAAAATAGTGAAAATAGATTGAATACTGACTATTATAAAAGAATTATACAAAAAGCGTTCACCTTTGCAAGAGAACAGAGAACAGAGAACAGAGTACAAATAACAGAGTACAAATAACAGAGTACAAATAACAGAGTGAAGTTGAAAGATGAAAGATAAAAGATGAAAACCGCAGGTTTCGATAACACGAGCAGTGAAAGGTCACGCGTAGCACGGCGTAGTCGTGCCGCGTGGGTCACGATTAGCGAGTGTTGTCAAAGCGAACACAGGCTTCGATAACGCGAGCAGTGAAAGGTCGCACGTAGCACGGCGTAGTCGTGCCGCGTGAGTCACGATTAGCGAGTGTTGTCAAAGTGGAACTTCGATAACACGAGCAGTGAAAGGTCACGCGAACCTGTCATGCTGGAGCAGAGCGAAGCATCTAAAAACGCAGGACTTTTCACGCCAAACTACAATCATTGCAAGAGTAATTTCAAGAAGCAAGAGTTGAAGAAAAATACAAGTAAACAATTATGGTTGATGACTGCCGTTGAATATTAGACGAGCAAAAGCGAGTAAGGACCTATAAACAGCATTCCTTGACAATCATACAAACCTATTTTGATTTTTGGGGAATAAGGTACTGCCTCTATAATCACAAGAAATAATAGAATCAGTCATGCTTGTCGTTTAATATTTTCTTGTAGTCGTATATCAGATTCGGGAACTGCTCAATAATCAAAGCCACTATAATTACAATGGCAATACAGCAGCATATGACTGCATAAAGCAGATTGATTATAGGTACAAAAGATTGAGATATAATTTGGGGCAAGGTGGACATTTTGGGTGATGAAACCGTTGCAATAAATTGATTTTCATATCTTTGTGAAGATTATAACCTATATGGCAAAAAAAATGCTTTTATTGCGGGTCAAGAAATGTGGTCCACAATGGTGTTAGAGACGG
>JAFQUE010000004.1 GCA_017408685.1 Bacteroidaceae bacterium
CTTGCTCTTTGCTCTTATTTAAGGAAAACGAAGTATACGGCAAGTACAAGGAAAATTACCGCAACGAAATGGTTCCACTGCAGGGTCTCTCCTTTGAACAGGACCGATACTATAACACCGAATACAAGGCATGATATTACCTCCTGTATTACTTTCAGTTGTACAAGTGAGAATGGCCCTCCGTTTATCTCTGAACCTATGCGGTTGGCGGGAATCAGGAATGAGTATTCCAGCAGGGCAACGCACCAACTGATGAGTACTATGAGTACGATAGATGTGTTGGGTGAAATGATTTTCATGTCCTGCAACTTCAGGTTGCCATACCACGCGAGGGTCATGAAACTGTTTGAGATGATAAGCAGGACGAGTGTAAGGATAATCTTTGTCATTGTATGATAATTTTACTATTTGTTCCCGATTTTTGGCGGCAGCAGTTCTGTCTGCACATTGCTCATGGCACCCCATAGGTTGTAGCGTGCTTCGGGGTTGAGCGTTTCAAGGTGCGCAAGCAGTTCTTTCATTGTCTTGCGGTTGGAACTGTTCTCGTATGGACAGTTTTTCTCCTGCGGAGGAAAGTTGCTCTCCTTTGCATATGCCTCTACGTCGTTTTCGTTCACAAGACACAGCGGGCGAATGATTGTGATGGGGAATTTCTCCATTGTCATTACCGGCGCCATTGCGCTGAATGCTCCTTGGAAGGTCATGTTCATGAGCATGGTTTCTATGAAGTCGTCCATGTTGTGCCCCAATGCAATCTTGTTGCACCCTATTTCCTGCGCAAGCGTGAAGAGTGCCTTGCGGCGGTTCCAGGAACAGAGGAAGCATGGCGACTTGCGGGTGTCGGTGCTCGCGTCGAATCCGCTTTCAAGAATGTGGAGTGCCACTCCCGAAGATTCGCAGAAATCTTTCAGGTAATCGATGTCTGCTTTGTAAGGGATATTTACCATTGTGACATGTGCGGCAACAACCTCTATCCGCGGTTTGTGAATACGGCTTCTTTCGGCCATCAGTTGCAGCAGGGTCAGGGAGTCTTTCCCGCCGGAAAGGGCAACAAGTATGCGGTCGCCGTCCTCAAGCATGGAGTATCCCGTTGTGGCACGCCCGAACTGTTTGTTTATGCGCCTGTAAAGTTTCTGCTGTTCTGTGAATTTTGCCATTCCTGTCAATTTTGTCCATATCGCCGTTAGCGGCGCAAAGTTAATGAAAAACACTCATTCTTTGTGTCGTGCCGCAGTTTTTCTTTCTTCATCAGGTGTTGTTTCTGCTTTTATTTGTTTTGCGTTATATTAAATTATATAAAAATTATGGTTTAACCGAACCAACTTCGTATATTTGCGCTAAACAGGTAGGGCATTACCGTGCAGTGGCAAGGTGATGCCTGCATGTGAAAAACATTATATGGAATGAAAAGGATATTTTTCGTAATGATGATAGCCATGTTCTCCATGGCGGCGATGTCCCAGTCGAGGAGTGCTCTAAAGAAACTCTTTGACAAGGGCGATTTTGTTGAAGCGAAGGCTATGGCGGGGAAACTGTTGAAAAGGTATCCCAAGAACAGTGAATATGCCTATTGGTACGCTGCGTCGTGCATTGAGACCGCTGATACAGTGGATGTGCGCCCCATGCTTGAATTCGCTGCTTCGCGCAAGATTACCGGCGCTCACCGTTATCTCGGCGACTACTACTACGGCAAGGAGGACTATCCCGCGGCAATAGAGTGCTATGACGAGTTTCTTGAGAAAACGAAGGACGACTCGTTGCGCATTCTTTATGCCCGTAAAGTACAGCGGGCAGCCGATATAAAGCGAATGGTCATGAACACGGCCAGAATATGTGTTGTGGACAGTTTCACGGTCCCCAAGGATAAGTTCCTTTCGGCATACAGGCTCGGGAGCGACGTGGGTACGGTGACAAGCAATGCACTATATTTTGACGACAGTTCATTGCCTGGATATCTTAACGAGACAGAACGCGGAATGGATATATATTTCTCCGATTATGGCGAATACAACGATTCGCTCATGAAACTGTATCATAACTCAAAGGTTGCCGACGAGTGGGGTACGCCCGTGCAGTTGCCCGGTTTCGACACTCATGGCAACGACGACTATCCGTTCATGAGCACCGACGGTGTCACGCTCTATTTTGCAAGTGACGGCGAGGGCTCCATCGGTGGTTATGACATATTCGTGACGCGTTTCGACACAGAGAGCGGTCGTTTCCTGCGCCCCGACAACCTTGGCATGCCGTTTAATTCCGTTGCCAATGACTATATGTATGTTGTTGACGAGGTGTCCAATCTGGGGTGGTTCGCCACTGACCGTAACCAGCCCGACGGGTTTGTGTGTGTGTATGTTTTCATACCTAATGCCGGCAGGGAGAAGTATGATTCCGGGTTGCTTGGCTTTGAAGGTGTGCTGCCATTTGCCAAACTCTCGTCGGTGGCAGCCACGCAAGGCAATGAAGAGGAACTGCGCAAGGCACGCATGCAATTGACTATGTTGCACTATTCCGATACCGACAAAGGCAAAAAGGGTGATTTCCTGTTTGTGGTCGATGATACACGCGATTATACACGGCTCTCCGACTTCAAGAGTGCCGAGGCGCGCAGGCTCTTCGCTGAACTGCAGAGACGCAGGAAACAGCATGAGGCCGACATTCTGCTTCTTGAACAGCAGCGCGGCCGCTATTCTTCGGCGAACGCGGCGCTGAAGAAACGGATGACTTCTGAAATACTGGACCTCGAAGAGAAAGTTGAAGCGGAATATGCGGCTCTCGAAAGAATGGAATATGAGGTAAGGCGCATTGAACAGGAAGAATTGTATAGATAAAAGTTGTATAAATAAAAAAGACTATGGATATTGTAATCACTATTTTATTGGTATTGCTTGCAACCCTGCTGCTCGCGGTTGAGGTTGCCTTGATACCGGGGTTCGGTTTCGCAGGCATTCTGGGTATGCTTGCAATGGCGGGGTCGGTGTTCTATGCTTTCTATGCGATAGGGTATGTTGCCGGCTGGATAACCGTCGTTACATCGGTGCTTATCTGCATTGCGCTTTTCCTTTGGGCGCTTTACGGAAAGTCGCTCGACAGGCTGGCGCTGAAGAAGAGTATAGGTTCTACCGTTAAAGAAGATGAGATAAAGAAGTTCAAGGTTGGCGACCGTGGCGTGACAAAGACACGCCTGGCACTCATAGGCGAGGCCTATTTCGGCGGCGTGGTCGTTGAAGTGAAGTCCGAGGCGGGTTTGGTGAACGAGAACGAAGAGGTTGAGATTATACGTGTTTCGGGTGACGCAATTTTTGTTGAGAGAGTGAAAAAATAATTTGAATATAAAGTAATTGTAATTATGAATCCGGACAACATCTATTTGGTTGCAGGTGCGGCCGTTGCCGTTTTAGTCCTGTTGGTGGCTTTCTTCCACTATGTTCCGTTCGTCCTTTGGCTGTCGGCCAAAGTGTCGGGAGTGCAAATATCTTTGCTCCAACTTTTCCTCATGCGCATACGTAATGTGCCGCCTTCGGTCATTGTGCAGGCTATGATTGAGGCCCACAAGGCCGGTCTTGAGAATATCACACGCGACAGTCTCGAGGCGCATTATCTTGCCGGTGGTAATGTCGAGAGAGTAGTGCATGCTCTCGTCTCGGCCTCAAAGGCAAACATTGAACTTACATTCCAGATGGCCACAGCCATTGACCTTGCCGGTCGCGATGTGTTCGAGGCTGTGCAGATGTCGGTTAATCCCAAGGTAATAGATACTCCACATGTGACGGCTGTTGCAAAGGACGGTATACAGCTCATTGCCATTGCCCGTGTTACAGTGCGTGCCAATATAAAGAGGCTTGTGGGCGGTGCCGGCGAGGATACGGTGCTTGCTCGTGTGGGTGAAGGTATTGTCTCTTCAATAGGTTCGTCGGAGAACCACAAGGCTGTGCTTGAAAACCCCGATTCAATATCTAAACTTGTGCTCAGCAAGGGACTTGACGCCGGCACGGCGTTCGAAATCCTTTCCATTGACATTGCCGATATCGATATAGGCAAGAACATCGGTGCTGCGCTGCAGATTGACCAGGCCAATGCCGACAAGAACATTGCTCAGGCGAAGGCAGAAGAGCGTCGTGCCATGGCCGTTGCTCTTGAGCAGGAGAACAAGGCTCGCGCGCAGGAGGCACGTGCCCATGTGATTGAGGCCGAAGCCGAAGTGCCCAAGGCTATGGCCGAGGCTTTCCGCACAGGCAATCTCGGTATAATGGACTATTACCGCATGAAGAATATACAGGCCGATACTGCAATGCGTGACAATATTGCCAAGGAGTGAACCCTGAGGTTGTGCGGGTGTTGATATATTGATGTCGGACTAAACATTAAGAATTATGAAACGTTATTTTGCGCCCTCGGAACTGTTGATTGAATCAAACGGGGCAATTTATCATTTGGGTGTGAAACCCGAACAGTTGGCAAGCAAGGTTATTCTTGTCGGTGACCCTAATCGTGTGCCCAAGGTGGCTGCCTTTTTCGACTCGCAGGAGTGCGAAGTGAGCGCGCGTGAATTCCGTACAATAACCGGAACCTACAAGGGTAAACGTATTACCGTCGTTGGAACCGGTATAGGTTGTGACAACATCGATATTGTGGTGAACGAACTTGACGCACTTGCCAATATCGATTTTGAAACCCGCTTGGAGAAGGATGAATTCCGCCAACTGGAAATGGTGCGCATTGGCACTTGCGGCGGATTGCAGGAGAACACTCCGATAGGTTCCTTCATCTGCTCGCAGAAGTCTGTGGGCTTTGACGGGTTGCTGAACTTCTATGAGGGGCGTAATGAGGCGTGTGACCTTCCCTTTGAAGAGGCGTTCAAGAAACATCTCGATTGGTCGCCGTTGCTCTGTGCGCCTTATACCGTACCGGCCGACAGTGAACTGGTAGAGCGCATTGCCAAGGACGATATGGTGCGTGGCGTAACTATCTCGTGCGGCGGTTTCTTCGGTCCCCAAGGGCGCCGTCTGCGGGTCCCATTGGCATTCCCCAAGCAGAATGAACTTGTGGAGTCCTTTGAGTACGAGGGTCAGCGTATAACGAATTTTGAAATGGAGAGTTCGGCATTGGCCGGTCTTTCGGCTCTCATGGGACACAAGGCGGTAACGGTGTGTCTTGTCATTGCGAACCGCAGGGAGAAAGAAGCCAATATCGATTACAATGCCAAGATGAACGAACTTATTGAAACAGTGCTCGAAAGAATATAAAAATGTTGAGTCGATGACAAATGGCTATGCCTTGTCAATCCGTTACCAAACGCGGCTGCCGGTCGGCAGCCGCGTTTGGTACATTTTCCCGGCAAATATTTGCAAAAAGGAATTATTTTCATAAATTTACATTCTATTATGAATTAAACACTTCTCTTCCATGGATGAAAAACTGTTTGACCTTTGTGACCCATTTCAAAAGAAGGTGAATGACCGTCTTGATGACTATTTCATGAGTGGTCGCACACACGATGAAGTACTTGACATGATTGCGAGGGATTTCCCTTACATGAGCGCTGAATTGAGGGAATGCTGCGAACATAAGGCCTATAAACATTTCTTTACCGGTGATGGTAATCGCTCTGTTGCATTGTTCAAACGCGTTGTGGTAATGCACGGGAACTCGACAGGGGAACCCCTCTATTCGCAGAAAGGAACAAGTTTCCGGCTGTGTGATGGTGAAGACCTGGTGGCGGCAGTGCATGTGGAGAATCCTATGTTCATGCATGATGAGGCCGATGTTCATTTGGCATTCGTTGTCGAAGGCTGCAAGGTGAATGAGTTCAGGCACACAATGGCGGCAGACGAGAGAAGAAATGTATATTATGTACCCCTTGATGTACTCAAGAACTGTCACCTGACATGCAACACGGTTACACGCCTTGATGTTTCGGTGCTCAACGAGAATGTCGAAGGACAGAGGTACAGGACCGAGGTTGATATTTTTTATGGGCAGGAGAAAGCAAGTGATGTCTTTTCTGTAAAAGATGTGTCCATACGTTACAATGGTTCGTCACGCAACAGGGATGTATTCTATCTTGGCAGTTTCAGTTCTTTGGAGATGTACATATTGTTGGAGTATCAGAAGTGCTACGGCGACATGTCGGAACTCGAGGCTGTTGTGACGCTCTCACCCTCGGGGGGCGAAGGGGGTGTGGAGTGCCTTGCCGGTTGTGTGTTCATAAGCGAATCGTTGGAAAATGACGGTCTTTCCGAGGGATACCACAGGTTGTTCAAGTTGCGTGAGAAGTATAACGGTAATGAGTCAATTCCTGTCTACAATCCTTTACCGGGTAAGTATACTGTTGCCATACATGTGTGGAACGAACTGTTGTGGAGCAAAGAGATAGAGATTGTTGAGGGTGTTGATGAGGAAGAGTGTGAAGAATCGGATGAAACGGAATTAATGGAATTCTCTGCTTCGGATGATGGGGAATTGGATATACTTATCGACAATTTCATTGAGGAGAGGCTGGGGAAACCGGTGCCGGATGGTGCAACCGTCAATGCAGGTGCCGAACCTGACGGGGAGAAAGAACCTGAATTTGAACCGTTGGACTACTTCCAGGTATTGGGGCTTACCCTGTATAACGTAGATAGTGATGAGGACGACAATGACTGTTGCCTGAACGCTCTCTCGTCCATGCCGCAAACGGCATTTGCCTTTGACAAACTGAAGATGTTGTCTGTTGTCGGCAAAATAAAGGTAATAAAGGATAACGATATATTCTCTGCCGAAGAGAATGTGAAGTGGCTTTTATATGACCAGACGGGGCGCCTGGTCGATACACGCACTACAAGGAACGATGATATGCAGGGCGAGATGTGGATTTGTGCTGCTTTCGGCGATTTCTGCAAGCAGAAGTGGGAGAAGGGGACATATCGTCTGGAACTGCAGATAAAGGGCGTGTCGCTTATCAATGCCGTATTTAAGGTAAGTGACGCGGACATCACCAGCGACTATGACCCTAAACTCATTATAAGGCGCGACAATACAATAAGGAACAGCATTGAAGGAAGTGCCATTGCAAGGCTCGAAAAGATGGCTGGTCTGAAGGAGGTGAAGGAGAAGGTTCATTCGTTGATGAATTTCCATAAACTGCAGAAAATGCGTTCCAAGGCCGGTTTGCCGGTAAAACAACCATCGCTGCATGCAAGGTTCCTGGGTAATCCGGGTACGGGAAAGACAACTGTGGCCCGTCTGCTGGGACAAATATACAAGGAGATGGGGCTGCTGAGCTCCGGTCATGTGGTGCTCGAGGAACGAAAGAATATGATAGGCCGTTACTACGACAGTGAGGGACAGGCCGTGGAAAATGCGCTCAACAGGGCCAAAGGAGGCATACTGCTCATTGACGAGGCATATAACCTCTATGTCAAGGAGGATGAGAAGGACCCCGGACGCCGTATACTGGAATATCTTCTCACAGCTCTCAGCGACGAAGAGAACAGGGACTGGATGTTGATTCTCGCCGGTTATCCCAATGAGATGGAGGCTATGCTGGAGTCAAATCCCGGTATAAAATCCAGAGTAAACGAGTCTTTCACTTTTGAGGACTTTTCGGTCGATGAACTTATGGAGATTGCCGAACTCTATTGTGATGACAACAGGTATGAACTCTGTGAAGAGGCACGCGAAAGACTTCGGTCGGTCGTTGCCAGGGATGTTGCCGCCAAGGATAAGCATTTCGGCAACGGAAGGTATGTGAAGAAACTCATGGAGACCGCTATCAACACTCGCATGGCAACCAGGCTGAGCAAGATTGATTCGCCTACCTTTGACCAGCTTGTGACGATTGAGGCCGACGATATACCTATTTCTCAAGAGGAGGCAGAACGTATATCGGCTGCCGGCTTCGACGATAAGGCAATAGACGAAGCCTTGAAGAGACTTGACTCGCTGGTTGGCCTTGGGAAGGTGAAGAGCGCCATACATAATTTCGTGAACATATCGCGCTACCTCAATTCACATGGCGAGAGATACAGGGGCAAGGGATTGCTCAAATGGAATTTTACCGGTAACACGGGTACCGGAAAGAGTACCGTTGCACAGATTCTTGCCGATATTCTCAAAGCCATGAACCTTGTGCAGAACAGCGAAATCACAGAGGTGAAGGGCGAGGAAATCTTCAATGTGTCGGACTATGAGTGCAACGAGGTAATCCGCAGTGCCGTCAAGAGGTCGCGCAAGGGAGTACTTTTCATTGACGGTGACGCACCGGAGTTCCGTTCGAACAGGTACAGGCTCACGAGCGAGCAGGTGAGGTTCAAACTTGCAACGCTTGCAAGCGAGGATAACTCTTCGGGGGCGCTCATCATTGCCGAATGCACTACACCTGACCTTTCCATTGCGCATTCGCTTGCCGGCAACGGGGTCTACGACTTCGACCACACGTTCATTTTTGACGACTACACCGCCGATGAACTCTACAACATACTGCTGCAGTGTCTCGATGGTTACAAGGTTACAGTTTCTGCCCCGGCCGAGACTATTCTCCGTGAGTACATTGCCAACCTTTGTACCAACAGGGAACTCTCTTTCGCCAACGCCCGTACAATGAAAAATCTTGCACGTGCCATTTTCGAGACACTTGTGTTGCGCTTGAGCGAGAGTGAAGAGGGGAATGAACGCGTTGTGCTGGCCTGTGACGTGGAGAGTTTTGTGTGGAGAAGAAAAACAGTAAAACTCGGTTTCTGATAGCAAAAATGTTATTATTTATTATAAAAGACTAAATTGTATTTTCTTTTTGAAATGTACGGGATAATATTGTTATCTTCGCTTCAGTAAAACGGATGCGGCGATGACTCCACCAAGGATTGAAGTCTCTACAATGGAAGAACGGCGGGCATTTGTGCTCGAAGTATGGAAATGTCTTGGCAACTGCGAGGAGTGTGGCAAGTGCCGCATACTCAGAGGCAGGGACGCCGAAACGCTTTATGCTCCGTATATCGACGGCAAAGAAGAGTATATTGATATTACTTTAAGAATAAGAAACAACAACTGATTAAAAACTGAATTATTATGGAAACAAAAGAAAAAGTATTACAGGTAATGAAAGAGGCCGGTGAACCGCTGAATGCCGGCAAGATTGCCGAAATAAGCGGCATTGACCGCAAGGAGGTCGACAAGGCTATGAAGCAACTGAAGGATGAGGGCGCCATTGTCTCTCCCGTCCGTTGCAAGTGGGCGCCTGCAGAGTAATGGGTAGGTAAGGAAAGAGAAAGAAGTGAGGCTGACTAAAAAGGCTCTTTTGTTGTTACGCTTGCCCGAAAAATACTCATTTACGCTTAGTAAATTAACCCACCAAGTGGCTTTTCCTCCTCGTAGCTCGGCATAGAATGCGAGCACTCTCTGCTCTCGCATTACAGC
>JAFQUE010000028.1 GCA_017408685.1 Bacteroidaceae bacterium
AGGAATGAGAATTTTTGTATTCTTCAACAAACTTACCCTTAACCTGTTATCTTGTATTCTTTTTGTAGTCGTTCTATCATGTTCTTTCGCGCGACGAAAGAACATGAAAGCAAGAGTTGAAGAAAAATACAAGTAAACAATTAAGGTTGATGACTGCCGTAGAATATTAGACGAGCAAAAGCGAGTAAGAACCTCTAAAACGGCATTCCCTGACAATCATACAAACCTATTTTGATTATTGGGAATAAGGTTCTGTCCCCCCCCTAGACTTTGCAGGTGAGGCATTATACCTCTTTCATCGGCAGCCTTACGGTAAAGCGGGCACCGCTGCCATCCTTCAGGCATTCGGCTCCCACAACCCCGCCATGGTTGCTTACTATCTGGCGGCATACTGCAAGCCCGATACCTTGTCCGCCGCTCTTTGTAGTGAAGAAAGGGGTAAACATGTTTTCGGCTGCTTCATGCGGGAAACCACCGCCATTGTCCGTTACCGAAACTATAAGCCATCGCTCGTCATCGGATAATGTTCCTGCGACATCAATGAGCGTTGCTCCTGTCTCCACTGCGTTTTTCAGCAGGTTCAGGAACACCTGTTCAATCTGTGCGCGGTCAACACCAATCATTGCGTCCCCGCAGTCGGCATTGAAGTTCATCTTGCACCCTTCTCTTGTTTGCGGCGCTACAAGTTCTCGAAGACCCGTTATAAGTTCCTCTATTCTTACGGCGCTTATGACAGGCGGTGCAATGCCCGAGAGCATGCGGTAACGTTGTACAAATTCCATAAGCCCCTTTGCCCTGCGGTTTATTGCTGACAGTGCAACCTCCATCTCGCTGTCGCTGATATCACGTTCGCTGCCCAAAGCCATGTTGTCGGCCATGGTCTCCGACAGCGATACTATTGGCGTCAGTGAGTTCATAATTTCGTGTGTCAGCACCCTTATCAGTCTCTGCTGTGCCATGAATTCACTTTGCCTGAAGACCGATGCAACGTCCTGCATGGTATAAAGGCGATAGCCTATGCCGTTGACAAAAATCCTCCTCATTGTGGCTGCATAGCGTCTCTCCTCGCCTTGGCTGGTTGGAAAAGAGATAAGGCTCATGCTGTTCTTGCGTAGTCCTTTCAACTGTTCTGGTAATGAGGGGTGCAACGCCGACAGGTTGTCGAGACTGTCGAACTGGAAACCGCACAAGTTCTCTATTGCGGCCCTGTTCATCCATCTGGCCTTGCCTGTGTCATCCGTTGCAATGAGTATTGAGTCTACATTTGAGAGCAGTGCGTCATAGAAGTGTGTCTCTCCCTGGTGCTTATGCTCGGTCTCGCGGAACTCACTGATGACAGCATTTATCTCTTCTGCCATACGACGTTCCTCGCCTGTGAGTTTGTCCAGTGAGTATTGCAGGCTGAAGTCGCGCATGCGCACCGATTCAAGCATAAGTCTCATACGCTTGATACTCTTGTTGTAGAATATATTCTGCCAGAATCCCATCAGATACCGTGTTTGTCAATTTTTCTGTAAAGTGCATAACGCGTAATTCCCAACAGTTCGGCTGCCACTGACAGGTTGCCGTTGCTCTGTTCAAGGGCCTTACGTATTGCCGCACGCTCAAGTTCAACGAGGTTCAGTGATGTCTGTACGGTATCCTGCATTCTGTCGTTACCCGTCGGGAAGGGTGAGTCGGGGTCAATTACCATCCTCTCTATGCAGTGCTGCAACTCGCGCACATTGCCTGGGAATGGGTATGCAAGTAATCGGCGTTCCTCATCGCTCGACAACTTTTTTGCTCTCCTATTGTATTTCCGGGCATATATCTCCATGAAGTGGTTTGCCAGCAGCAGTATGTCATTATTGCGTTCGCGTAGCGGCGGCAGGTGGAACTCTATGGTGTTAATGCGGTAGAGCAGGTCCTCGCGGAATCTGCCATCGGCTACCATTGCACGCAGGTCGGCGTTTGTCGCAGTCACAATCCTGACGTCAATTTTCTGCACCTTTGTCGAACCTATACGTGATGTTTCGCGCTTTTCTATTACTGTAAGCAGTTTCTGTTGCATTGCAGGCGACAGGTTTCCTATCTCATCAAGGAAGAGTGTGCCTCCGTTGGCCTCCTCAATGCGCCCGGCCTTTGATGATGTAGCTCCTGTGAATGCACCCTTCTCATGACCGAACAGTTCGCTCTCGAAGAGGGCTTCGGGTATGCAACCAAGGTCAATCGATACAATCGGCTTTCCGCTACGTGCCGACAATCGGTGTATCTCGTGTGCAACGACATCCTTTCCCGAACCATTCTCGCCGGTGATGAGTATGTTTGCGTCGGTCGGTGCTATGTGTGCTATGCGTCTCTTGAGCTCGAGAATCTGTGCCGACTCACCGATGAACCTTGGTTCCTGAAGATGGACCGTGGTCTCCTCTTGCTCGTCATCATCCGTTGCCAGCATTATTCTGCTGTGTTTTAGGTCGACAGCAGAATGTATTGTCTCAATCATCTTCCTGTTCTCCCAAGGCTTTGGTACGAAGTCCACCGCGCCGGCCTTTATTGCCCGCACGGTCTTCTCAGTGCTCACGTACGCAGTCATGAATATGACCACGCTGGCCGGGTCATGTTCAAGTATGCGTGCGAGCCACTCATATCCCTCCTCGCCGCTAATGCTGTCCCTGCTGAAATTCATGTCCAGCAGAATCACATCGGGGTGGAAACTGTCCATGAACTCAATTATGCGCCCGGGTTCGGTAATGACCCTTATGGCCTCGGTCCATGGACGTAACAGCATGTTGAGTGACAGGAGCACATCCTCGTTGTCATCGACAATCAATATCTTTCCTTTACATTTCATTGTATGCGCCTGAGAATTCATGTGTAAAGTTATGCGAAAATAAGTAATCTACAAGTGGAAAAATGTCAATATTTCATCCCCTGCTTGCGTTTTTCCCGAGCCCTTTCTGTGCGGTTGTGCGCAATCGCACACATCATGTGCGGAATCGCACGGTATTTTTGATGTGTTTGTTTTGCTATACTGCCGATACTCAATAAGTTATAAGTTTGGCACGCTTCTTGTGTATAGTATAATAGGAGGCCCCCGGTCAATGCCGGGTTTTATAAGAAAACATTTTGTGAAAGCCAAACTGCTTATGAACAGTATCAAAAGAACAATATAAGAAAGTATGAAAACAAACAGATTGTCCTTATCGGTAATATCCACTGTTGTTGGGAGAGTGTTGTTTCTTCTGCTTCTCTTGCCGTCCTGCTCTTTCGCCTGGACGGGCGACACGCTTACGCTCACACTCCCGCATGCAATCGAGATGGCCAAGAAACGCTCGCCGTCGGCCCGTAGTGCACGTCATACCTTCCTTGCGCAGTATTGGAATTACCGTTACTATCGTGCCAACTACCTTCCGTCACTCACGCTCAGCAGCTCGCCATATATAAACAATGAGATAAACAAGATTACTCAGGGCGACGGAACATCGCTCTTTCTCAGCCAAAACCAGTTCGGTGGCGATTTGTCATTAAGCATAAACCAGAATATCCCCCTTACCGGTGGAACTTTCTTCATAAGGAGCAGTGTCAACTATCTCAGGGAGGTGGAGAGCAAGATGAACATGTTCAGTACCGTTCCGGTGAGTATCGGTTACAGCCAGAGCCTTTTCGGTTACAACAGTCTCAAATGGGACCGCCGCATAGAGCCTTTGCGCTATGCTGAGGCAAAGAAGAGTTATGCCGAGACCATTGAACTCATATCGGCACAGGCCTGCAACCACTTCTTCAACCTTGCCACGGCACAGAGCAATATGAGTATGGCTCATGACAACTATGCCAATGCCGACACTCTTTACCGTATGGCTCAGGGGCGTTATAGGCTGGGTACGATAACGGAGAACGAGATGTTGCAGCTCGAGATACGTTGCTTGAGCGAGGAGGCGAATGTCATGGATGCGCAGATTGCTCATGAAGAGACCTTGCAACAGTTCCGCTCATTCCTCGGTTTGGGGCAGGATACATATATAACCCTTCTGCTGCCCGACAGTGTCCCCGATTTTACGGTCCCTTTTTCCGAGGCACTTGAGATGGCAATGAAGAACAGCCCCGATCCGGTGTACTACGAGCGCATACGCAAGGAGGCCGGCAGCAACCTTGCAAATGCAAAGGCTAATGCGGGACTGAAGGCCGACATATATCTACAGTTCGGTCTGTCGCAGACTGGTAACACTTTGTCCGGTGCTTACAAGAAGCCTATGACCCAGGAGTATGGTAGCCTTACCATTTCGTTGCCCATACTTGATTGGGGACGTGGACGCGGTAAGGTGCGTGTGGCACGTTCGCAACAGGAACTTGTGGAGATACAGGCGCAGCAGGGTATGGAGGATTTTACACATAATGTGCAGAAACTTGTCTCGCAGTTTAATATGCAGGTACGCAAGGTGCGCATTGCCCGTCTCACCGACCGGCGTGCCCGCCACAGGCATACGGTAGCCATGCGCCTCTACATAATGGGGCAGAATACACTGCTCGACCTCAACGATGCCATAGCCGAACAGAACTCAGCCGGGCGCTCTTACCTCTATGCCATGAGTACCTATTGGAACCTGTACTACATGCTGCGCAGCATGACGGGGTATGATTTCCGCGAGCATTGCAGCATAACCGAACAGCTGCCGGAGATAAATGATTAAGTAAATAATATAAAAATAGATGTTGGCAAAAAACGTTTCCCATTGGACTTGTCATCCTGAACGAACGTGAAGGATCTCTAAAGTCAGTTGCTTGAGATACTTGACTTTAGCCCCTTCGGGCGTCGACCGTTGGTTCGTTCGAGATGACAAGTACGCTAAATTACAGTATTAATTGTTATTTCGAACTCACGTTAAATAAAAAACCGGAAATTATGGATATAAAACTACCGCCGCAGCCATGGTACCGGAAATACCTGGTGCACATTGTTTCGGGCGCAGCCCTTGTTGCCTTGCTCTTGTACACTATAGTGCTTGCCGTCTCGCCTCCGCGGCGCAGCATAAGCAAGGAACGTGTACGCATAGCCGAAGTTGTCGAGGCACCTTTCCTGGAGTTCGTTGAGGTGGAAGGGCTTGTACACCCTGTAATGACAATACAGTTGAATGCTCTTGAGAATGGCTATGTAGAGCGCATAGTATGTGATGAGGGTGCAATGTTGAAGCAGGGCGACACCATCCTCGTGCTCAGCAACCCCGACCTGCTGCGTACCATTGACGAGGAACGCGAACAATGGGAGAAGGAGAACCGCAACCTGCATGAACAGGAGATTCAGATGGAGCAGAAGAGTATCGACCTCCGCTTGCAGACACTTGAGCAGAAGTACCAGATTACAGCATTGGAGCGCAAGCTTACCCAAAGCCGCGAGGAGTTTGCCATGGGCATTAAGAGCCGTGCCGAATTGGATATCGTGGAGGCCGAGAACGAGCACCTGCATAATAAACTTATGCTGCAGATGCAGAGCCTCGGGCATGACTCGGCGACAACAGTACTCCGCCGTCAGATGATTGTAGCCGACCGCGAGGCCGCACAGCGCAGGTTGCAGAATACACGGCGCCGCACCGAGGGTCTTGTGGTACGCGCACCGTGTGATGGGCAGTTGGGGCACATCAACCTCATAATAGGGCAGCAGGTGAGTGCCGGTTCCAAGATTGGCGAGCTCAAGATAATGGACCAGTATAAGGTAAGCACACAGCTGAGCGAATATTACGTCGAACGCATACATGCCGGGCTGCCTGCCACCATAGTGCAGAAGCAGGACACCTTTCCGCTACGCATAAGCCGTGTGGTGCCCGAGGTCAAGGAACGTAAGTTCGCTGTCGACCTTCTCTTCAACGGTGCGCCCCCCGATAATATACGTCTTGGCAAGAGCTACCGTGTGAAGGTGGAACTGGGGCAGCCCGAGCCGGCGGTTGTCATTCCGCGTGGAGACTTCTATCAGAAGAGCAGCGGCGAGTGGATTTTCCTGCTTGACGGGGAGACGGGCATAGCACGTCGTGTTCCCATTGAGGTGGGGCGGCAGAACCCTGAGCAGTTCGAGGTCCTCAAGGGACTGAAACCCGGTGACCGTGTGATAACAAGCGGCTACGACCGCATAGGTGACGCCGAGGAGGTAATAATAGAAGAATAAGAAAAAGAAAAACACGTTATATAAGAAACTTGATAAACCACAGAACAATGATACAGCACTATTTCAAGATAGCATGGCGCAACCTGCTCAAATACAAGACACAGAACATAATATCTATACTCTCCCTTGCGGTGGGTGTCGTATGTTTCGCGATAACAGTATATCTGTTGAAGAGCTTTGTGCTTGAGATATACCTCTCCGAGATGGATACGCGCAGCGTGTCAGTGAGTGCATACAACATGACCGAGGAGCAGTACAAAAGCCGTCCTGTTCACGATGCCAACTGGGCCGACATACAATACAACGATCATGTATGGATTGATCGTAGTTTTGTAGAGCGCCTCAATTCGCTTGAGATTCCGTCAATGCGCGAGGCTCAATTCTTTTCTATCTTTATGGGAGCAGATACGGACTTTGAGACCAAGGACAGCAAGCGCAGGACATTGCAGTGTATTTATGGCTATTCCTCGCCCCGTTTTTTTCACTATAGGCACTACACCAGTGCCGTTACCGGCAAGCGTATTCCGGAACTGCATGAGGGTGATGTCATCATAACAGCCGACATCAGCAAAAAGGTCTACGGCAAGGGTGTCGACCCGCGCGGGCTTGTCATACATAGCCCGCTGGTGGACAAGCCGCAGCTTGTCATAACCGACGTTGTTGAAACCGCCGACCACCTTGGTGACTCTTTCAGTGGAATATTCATTGTCAGCTCCCTGCCGGCAGAACATTACAGCAGCCCCGAGATAGGCATTGAACTTGCGCCCGGTGCAACGGCTGCACAGCTGCAGAAAGAACTCTCATCGGCAATGCCGGAGTATTACTTTACCTACAGGGTCAATGATTTTGACTGGAGTGATGAGGGTCTCTTCTTTGTGGTGCTTGTCTTTGCACTGCTGCTTCTCGGCTGCAGCGTGCTGCTCATTGCCGTAATTGGCTTCTTGAAGATGCAGTTGCAACTCTTCTCACTACGTTCACGCGAGCTTGCATTGCGCCGCACAATGGGTTCCCGTCCAAGACAACTCTGCACATTGCTGGCTATGGAGATTGTAATTGTCTTTATGTTCGCTGCAATAGCTACGGTTGTCATAACGGTTCTCCTGTCGGGCTATGTACTCCCGATAATGTACAATATTGTTGGCGGAATGGTCTTTGACCTTGATGCAATATATGGCATTTCGTTGTGGATAATAGCATGTACGCTCCTTGTCGCACTGTCGGTCGCTACCGTGACGGTCTACCGTTATCTGCGCAAGCCGGTTGGTCTTCGTGTGGGGCGCAGCGGTCATCCGCGTACTGTGGGGCAGAACATGATGATGGGCGTGCAGTTCGGTGTCAGCATGATTCTCATTCTGGCGGTGTTAGGGCTTTTCTATGTAGTCAGCTACAATTACAAGGAGCAGTCGGCCGTGTTGCCCGATGACCCTTCGGCCTACCGTCGTGCACTGGTGATGTACAGTAACGGGCAGGTAATTACCAATATTCCCGATTTTGAAAACAGGCTCATGCAGACAGGTACTGTCAGTCACATAAGCCGCACATATCTGGTACACTCCACATCTCCGACCTTGGATACCCAACTTTTGATGCACTATGTAGAGCCGGAAAATGAGGGGGACGGGTATGATTATTCCTATACCATCACCGATGAGGAACTCTTCGATAATCTGGATATAAAGGTTCTTCAGGATTGCCCGGCCGACAACAGACGTTACACAACAGCTGTTTACGTGCGCACCGAGGAGGCAGAGCGCTTGCGCATGAAGTGGGGCCTCAAACCCTTGCCCGATGAAATTGTCCGCAAGCTCTACAACGAGCGCAGCTATACGCTCATTGGCTATGCAAAGGCTCTCCAGCACTATGCTTATACAGCATACAATGACTATACACCGGCATACTGGATAGTGGACGGCGAGGTCGACGGGATAATTGAGAATCATTCCAGAAGGGAACATATAATATTCCCTAAGGACGGTAAGACGGGCCGCTGCGAGGATGTAATAAAGGCAATGTACCGCGAGGCAATGCCCGATGACATGAACGATGTGCCAATAAGTAGCCTTTACGATTCGTGGTTCTCCAATCTGAGATTCATGGAGTTCCTCGGTGAATTGGCACTGCTGCTTGTGTCCGTATCTATTATCTCTATTGTGGCAAGTGTATATTCGAACATTGCGCTCGAGAGCCGCGGCCGCCGCAAGGAGGTGGCACTGCGCAAGATACACGGTGCAAAGAGCCGCGATATAATGCGCCTGTTCGGTGCCTACTATCTGCGACTGCTGGCTACGGCAGCAGCGTTTGTAACGGTCATTGCACTTATGCTGATTGTGCTGGTGAATGCTTATGCAGAGACCCTTTCCGGCACCGATTGGGTGATACTCTGCTGTTACATATTGGCGGCGATACTCATTGTGTCATTTGTGACGCTTGCTACCATAGGAAAGAAGATATACAGTGTCAGCCGCATAAATGCAGCCGATGTAATAAAAAGTGAGTGAATAAAGTAACAATATAGCAGACCAAAAATGCTAAATTTTTGCAGGCCAACATCAATATCATTGCCATAAATAAACAAAACATATAAATTTAAATAACAGAATTATGATTACACTAAAGAACATCAAGAAAGTATTCAAGACCGAGGAGATTGAGACATGGGCATTGCAGAATGTTAATCTTGAAGTGAAAAAAGGCGAGTTCGTTGCTATCATGGGCCCCAGCGGATGTGGAAAATCTACGCTGCTGAATATCCTGGGTCTGCTCGACAACCCGAGTGAAGGCACATACATGCTCGACGGCAAGGATGTGAGCCACATGAGCGAGGACGACCGCACCGACCTGCGTAAGGGCCGCTTAGGATTCGTGTTCCAGAGCTTCAACCTCATCGACGAGCTCAGCGTGGTCGAGAATGTGGAACTTCCGCTTCTTTACATGGGGACACCGAAGAAGGAGCGCCGCCGTCTGGTCAACGAGGTTGTGGAGCGTGTGGCAATGTCGCACCGTGCACAGCATTTCCCTGCACAGCTCTCGGGCGGACAGCAGCAGCGTGTGGCAATAGCACGTGCGGTAATCTCGCGTCCGCAGATAATACTTGCCGATGAGCCTACGGGTAATCTCGACTCCAAGCACGGCAAGGAGGTCATGGAACTTCTGAAGGAACTGCACAACGAGGGAACAACCATTATCATGGTGACACACTCGCAGCACGACGCGAACTATGCCGACAGAGTGGTTAACCTCTTCGACGGCGAGATTGTATCCGAGGTTGAGATGTAAATGATATTGATATGATGATACTGCATAATCTCAAGGTTGCCTGGCGCAACCTTATGAAATACAAGACACAGAACATTGTGAGCATTGTTGCGCTTGCGGTGGGTATCGTGACCCTTGCTGCCACGCACTTTGTCTTAAAGCACCTTGGGCCTCCATCCATTGCAAAGGAAACCTATTATGACCGTTGCTATGTGATGTGCCTCTATGATGAAAAGATGACAGTGGGCAATGGAAGTGCACCGAATGCGGAACTCGTGCTCGAATTCATCAGCAATTCCATCACGGTTACTCCCGAAATGGATGCAGCGCTGAATGCCGGTGGCGCACTGCCCGGTGTAGAGAAGATGTTCCATAACGATTTTGTCGGGGGATTGATGCGTGGCAGTGACATGACCTTTACGATGCCCGATTCTACAACAAGGACACGGCCGAGCGATTTCTTTGCCGTAGAGGGCGAGAAACTGAATTTCCATGCCATACGTTCGGCCCTTACAGGTGAAAAGGTCCCGGTGCTGAAGAAGGATGAGGCTGTCATAAGCGAAATGATTGCAAGGCAGGTGTATGGTGACAAGAATCCCGTAGGGTGCAAGGTCTCTTTGTGGAATGACATGACGTGGATGACCTTTACTATACGCGATGTCTACAGGGCCGGACAACTGGATGACGGTGTAACCAATGCCATATACATAACCATAGAGGAGAACGAACATGGGTACATTGCCTGTTACCTGATGTTGCTTGCCGAGGGACAGTCGCCCGAGCAGGTGCGCAAAGAGGCCGACCGCCGCCTTGAACCTCTGGGGATAAGCACCCGGATAGAGAGCCTTGATTTTGTATACACCGAGAGAAGGACCAACTTATTGAGGGTGCGTACAATTGTCTATCTTACAAGTTCGCTTATTCTTGTGGCTGCCCTCATAGGGTTCCTGAAGATGCAGCTGCAGCTCTTCCGTATGCGTCGGCGTGAGGTGTCGTTGCGCAGGGTACATGGTGCCAAAGGCAGGAGTATCATGAGGCTGTTCTTCACCGAGATGGTGCTGACAATAGTCATGGCCTTTATGCTTGCTTTGCTGCTTGGCAACATGCTCGCCGGCTATGCAGGTGAATATCTCGCTGGCTTCCTTGATGAGTTCGGATGGAGAATAGACGGCATAAATGCAAGCATTATGTTCATAGCAGTGGCTGTCACCATTCTCTGTGCAGTTGTGGTGTGGTGCAATGCCAAGGGAATGCTGCACTCCCGTCAGGCAATGGCAGCACAGATGCACCGCAGCCGCAGGCACACACTGCGCAACGGCATGCTGGGGCTGCAACTGTTCATAAGCATTCTGTTCCTTGGCTCTACTTTGGCATTGTCACATTTTATAGGGCTTATGGAGAAACAGTGCAATGTTCCTGAAAATGATGCTTTCTATGCAGAGTGCATCAGTGTGCAACCCTCCATTTCCGATACCGATTCGCGGCAGTTTCTTGAATATTTGCAGACAGGACCAAAAGGCATAAAGCAATATATAAAAATCAACAGGGATTATACTCAACTGGAGGAACTCGATAATGTGGAGGCCGAGAAGGTTTCTATATATTCCCCTTTCTTCACCACACTCCAGGTGAGCGATACTGCAATTCTCGACTTCTGGCAACGCCCGATAAAATGGTTCTTGCCACCCGGGCAACGCAACAACTGCATGTTGCTGAGCGATTCGCTCTACAGCAGGCTCAGCCGCCTGGGATTAACGTACAACGGGTCGCTGCTTGTGCGCAGCCGCCATGCCTTCCCGATAGGCGGAACATTCCCGGTCCTGCCTTACATGGAAAACAACAGCAGCTTCCAGACAAACTGTATTGTAGAACTTGGTTACGATGGCAACTGCTTTACGCAGTTCATAATAGTGCCCGAGGAGGGGGAGTATGACAGGGTGTTCACGGAACTCGAGGATGTTATGCGGCGCGTAAATCCCGAACCGGTAAAACCGACGGTGATGAACCTGCACGAGGAGATGACAAAGGAACTCTTCCTTCTTAATAATATGGAGTACGGTGCATGGATACTCTCAGCCATATGCTTCGTGATATGCTTCATGGGAATATGGAGCTCGATATCGCTCGATACGCGCTCGCGCCAGAAGGAGATTGCCGTGCGCAAGGTTCACGGTGCAAAGAGAAAAGATGTGGTTGCTTTCTTCGCACGCCTGTATGTGTGGCTTGTAGTCGTGGCAAGCGTGATGAGCATGCCTCTGATGGTAATCTTCAACACGTTGTTGCAGGAGTGGGGAATGCAGCAGGGTATTCCAAGGGAACTTGTTTCGCCTGTAATGCCCATTATAATGAGTATTTCAATTGTCTCGCTTGTGGTAGCGCTTGTCGTGGGCGTACACATACGCAAGATGATGAGGCTGCAACCGGCTGACATTATAGCAAAAGAGTAACCGGCTGTGACAAATGACGCCTTTTACGTCAATTTAAGAATATTATAAAAACAAACAGCCGGGTTGGTGGTTCTCCCGGCTGAAGGGTACGCTGCATGCAATGTTCCTCAACTCTTGTCGCAAAGGTGCATAAACGTAGACTTAAAATATTGAAACAGGAATAATATGCATGTGGTGTACCATTTTTTTGCCTTTCATTGTAACAATTAGGGTACTTGCCCGTCTTATAGATGGGATGATGTATCGAACGCTGCATATTGGGGATGATATAACTCGCGGACTTGTCATGCTGAGTGCAGTGAAGCATCTCATAATGACAAACTTAAAAACAACAAATAAAACAAAATCCAATGAAAAAGACATTGCTATTGATTCTGTTTTCAGTTGCTATAGCAACATTGAATGCGCAGACGCAAAAGAATGCCTGGGGTAAGGAATATACACGTCCGGCATTTGCTTTTACTGCTTCTAACAGTATGTATCTTGAGAAAATAAGTATTGACAAGAACTGTACGGAACTTTATTTCTCTGCAACTGAACCAGAAAAGCTCCCTGATTTGGAGACTCCGATATACCTTGTTGCGGGTAATAACAGAATTCCTTATATTGATGCTTTTGTGTCTGAAAATAAGGATAGCGTTAAACTTGTCTTCAGGGCATTGCCGGCATCGGCTGTTACATTTGATCTCATTGGCTTCGATAAGGGGTGGTACGGAATACGAACAGACGGTAAAGGATATATATCGACAAAACAGGACAAGTGCGATGATTATCCTGCTGATGAACCACTGCCGGAATATGAAGCCGTTGGCGATACCGCTTATGTTGTAGGTAACATAATAGGGTTCGTTCCTGATGAAATACAGTCCTATATCTTCGTAACTCAAGATGCTATAACCGGGCTTGAAGAAGTGAAAATAGAGAAAGAC
>JAFQUE010000029.1 GCA_017408685.1 Bacteroidaceae bacterium
AAAGGCTGTTGCGACTGTTTTTGCAGTGCCGGGACCTTTTGCGTACTTTTCAGTCATGAAAAGTATGTGATAGAACGACAACAAGAAGAATAAACGACAACAGATTAAGGGTAAAACAAACCAAGGAATAACAGTTTTATTTAGTTGAATTATTTCGTACACACGAAATTTCTACTGAACCCTATTCTTTACATTGTAACCGCGGTGTTTTATAACTCTTTTTTGACAAAAGGTGCGTTATAGATCCTTCGCTACGCTCCAGGATGACAACTTCGCGCAATGAGAACTCCCTGCGCAACGTAGTTGCTTGCCTGACGGCACCCTCTTTTCCATAAAACACAATATTAGAGATTTTCTAATTTCTATTTTTATAGTAGCAAGTTAGTTTTCCTATAAAAAAACACCTTGTTTCCGCCGTAAAAATATGCATTTTTCCGATTCCCCGCAAATTTAAAACAGCGAAATCACCGATTCCCCGCAAATTTAAAACAAGCAATTCCCCGATTTCCCGCAAATTTAAAACAGCAGAATCACCAATTTCCCGCAAATTTAGAAAGGTGTGCCGTTGGTCTGTTCCGTTTCAAGCGAATAATCAAGACTTGCCTACACTTTTTCAAACGAATAAACAAAGATACAATACACTTTTCCTAACGAAAGACAGCCTCAATAAAGAGTTCTTCGCCTGTTGCGGGGTGAGAGAATGAGAGCGAGGAGGCATGCAGCATGAGCCTGTCGCCCGCATTGCCATAAAGCGCGTCGCCCACAATGGGACAATCGAGTCCCTCTTTGCATGCAGCATGAACGCGCAACTGATGAGTGCGGCCGGTGAGTGGTTCAAACTGCACCAACGCGCACTCCTTGCCGTTGAGAAGGCGGGTTTCAACCACACAATAATTGGTAACAGCCTCTTTTCCGCCTTGAAAATCCACCCTTTGGCGCGGACGGTTCTCGTAGTCGGGCCACAAGGGAAGAGATATTGTTCCGCATGGCAGGGCGGGAACGCCCTCGAGTAAAGCAATATACTCCTTGCGCACTTTGCGGGTGGCGAACATGCTTTGCATTGCCTTGTACATTTCCATGGATTTTGCAGCCACGAGCACCCCCGATGTTGCCATATCCAGGCGGTGTACTACATGAATGTCGTTGCTGTTCATGGTATCGCGCAGCCACTGCTGCACCGATGTGCCGCCTACAATGCCGGGGACCGAAAGCACCCCCGACGGTTTGTCAACGGCAATGAGATAGTCATCCTCATAAAGCACACGCAGTGATGTTATGTTGCCGCCATGTTCAAGGGCATTTTCCTCTACATCGAGTCCTTGCAGCATAAAAGAGAGGATTGGTTCGCACTTGCTCTTGCAAGAACCATAGAAACAGCCGTCGCGGCGCACTTCGCCCTGCGGGGAGTTGCCCACCCAGAATTCGGCCATGACAACAGGAGTGCAACCATGTTTGTAGGCATATTGCAACAATTTGGGTGCTGCACACTCGCCGGAACCGGCAGGCGGCAACACACCGCGGTGTTCCTTGAAGATTGAAAGCAGGTCCTTGGAGTCGCCCCTTGCATTCAACACTTTGAAATTGGTGAACAGCCACTCCTGAAGCGCTGCCGAACGACGCTTGCGTTCCTCCTTCATTGCAGCAATCCCTGCCTGTAGCGGCACTAACCTTTCACGGCATTCTTCAATGCGCTGTTGCCACCGTTGCGTGGCACGCCTGAGTTCTGCCTTTTGAAATTGGCTCTCACGCACCAGTTGTGCCTCTTCACTTGCCGCAAGGTTGCCGCCTGCACGCAAGGCGTCACGCTCCCGCTTGCCCGCACGCATTGCTTCGCGCATTGCTGCAAGTTCCTGTTCCATTTCTGTTCTCAACGATTCCACAGCCATGGCGGCAACACGGTATTCACCGCCCTGCTCCGTATTCCTTATCTTTTCGTTCAACAAGGAGATTCCGGCCTCCTCGCGTTTGAAATAGCCGGTGGGCGAAAGGAAATCGAACACCGGCGGCACAAAGCCCGGCACATTGTTGCTGCCGGCCAACAGCCCGGAGAAGGCCGCAAAGTAACCGGGTTCGCCGGCGGGGTCGCGCACCACAAGCACACCGAACATCTTGCCTTTGGCAGCCTCGGCGGCAACGGCCTCATCCCCGAGCAAAAAGGCACGCACCTCACAGGCCGCAGCAACGCACAGCGGGTGAGGCGAATAGTAGAACGGGTTATTGAACCGTGTGGGCGGTTCAACAGCCGAAATGTCTTCACGGAATCTATGCAGCAGTTGCATTAATTGTTGTATTTGACATCCTTTTCGGGGTTGAAACCACCGTCAAAATCATTATTCTTTATTACTGCATTCTTGACACGTTCAAAAAGGAAACGGTAAGTATTCCAGTGGAAAGGCTTGTAGTCGTTGTTCTGTATTATCCTGTTGCCACGGAACAGAAGGCCGTCGAGCGATTTTGCATAGACAATGGGAGAATCGAATGTCTCGAAGAGATTGCCTTCGATAACCACGCCTTTGCCCTTCCCGCCATGGAAATATTTTGTCTGCGAGGCAAGGTCGGGGATTTCGGGATAGATTGAAATGATGGCATTGGTAAACTGGAACATGTTTGTGAGCGAGTTCACGAAACGGTTGCCGCGGATTATTACATTGCGGCATGCTCCAGTCTCGAACCAGCCGTTGCAATCGCCGCACAACAATATTGCGGTACCCGATGTGTGGTCGAAGAAATTACCCTCGACGACAACCTTTTCGGGAGTGCTGAAAAGCGCTCCGCGGGCACGATTGTTACGCACCGTGTTTCCCGCAAACGTTACGCAGGGTGTCCATTCAAGGTTCTCCACACCATAATCGCCGTTGGCAATGTCGGCGGGGAGGGGCTTTTTGAAACGTATCCTGAACTCCTTGCAACCGGCAACGTCCTTGCGGTCGTGGGGTTCGATATCCTCGATGACATTGCTGCCGGCAAGTTCCATGACAGATGACCTGACAAACTGTACCTTATCATCCTCATCGCCCCAAAAGAAACCATAAGACTGGCCATGCATGTAACGGCCTATAACCGTGTAGTCGTCAAGGCGTTGCACAATGCGCAGGTATGTACCATGAACATTTATGGCGTCGTCCATCATGCCCTCATAAAGGCCGCCGGTAGAGACAATTTTGCCTTTGCAGCCCGAAAAGTGGGTAGCGTCGGCCTGTGTAGTGAAATAACGGCCGCTGCCTTCACGTATAGCCACATTGAATCCCTTGAGGGTTATATCCTCGCACACCTGCGCAAGAAGCCCCATACCCTCGGCATAATGTACGGTTATGTTCTCAAGTCTTGTATCTTCGTTGCCATAGAGAAAAATGCCCGGTGTGGGGCGCGCATATGTGCGCATGGCAACAACCGTACCCGGCACAAGACGATGGTCGCGCCAGGGGGCACGGATGACACGCGGAGCAACCTCCTCGACACCTTGAGTACCTACACCGATATCGCTCGTTTGGTATACAAGATGACCTGTAGTGCCGTCAAATGCGATTCCCCAGGCGGGAGTTGCCTCCCAGTTTTCGCCATAGACAACCAGACGGCCATCGGCAATCCTGTACTTTACATATGGCGCAATGCGGTATGTGATTACTCCCTTTTCGGTATCGTTCTCAAGCACCTCGACCTGTGTAATCTGTGGATGACGGGTGTCTATATTGAGATTCTTTATAGCGCAATCCTCGCAATCGAGCATGACAACAGGCAACATGCGGCCGTTCATGTAGAACGTGGAACCGCCACCGTCGAGCACGAAGTTTTCCATATCCTCGATGAGCACTGCCACATTCTTTGGATTGTCCTGGTCGTGATTGCTTATGTAAAGTTCCCTCACAAGCGCACAGTCAAAGAAGAAATCATAATCACCTTTATCGAAGCGGAGCACGCTGCTCTTGCCGTCACGTTCTTGCTTTATATGCTTTATTGCAGCGTCAACGGACTTCGTTACATCCTTGCCGGTATTGGGGTAAATACCGAAATCACTTGCATTATATACCTTCTGCGCAAACACCCCGACAGAGAGAAACGCACACAAGAGAGAGAGGGTAAAGAATCGTTTCATAGTATCAGTTATTTTCTGCGAAGATAGTTATTTTCGGGTATTGCACAAAAGAGAAATCATACATTAATTTTTACAAAAACACGAAAAGCATTTAACAATGTTTGGATATAATTATTTTTCTTCGTAACATTGTGTATTCTAACAAACAAAGTTATGGAACAGGAAACAAAAGAGACCTACCGCAAGAGACGCCTTGTCTTTATTGCGATTGCAATAGGCCTGATACTGCTGGGCAACATGGATTGCGGCGGAGATTCGGACAAACGCAGCAAGGAAGAGGAATACACATATCTTGTAGACAATTTCACTGCGACGGCCTCGAAGGATTTTGCCGCATACAAATACAAGGCAAAAGAGATTAGGATGTCAGGCGGAGAGGCCGGCGAGAAAGGTTTCATAATAAAAGAGAAGGGAGCGTATGCCACATTCAACATAGGCGGCGGTTACGAGACCCTCACATTCTATCTTGCCCACAATTATGAGTGTTCCGACGAGGTGGGAATTGTGACCGTGCGGGCCGACGGCAAGAAGATACTCGACGAGAAGGTCCGGGGATATGAACCGCCGCGCAAATACAGCGTGGATGTGACAGGAGTCAATGAAATCACATTCAAAGTGGAGGACGGCGACATATATGCCGTGGTTTCCGACGCAATCCTTTGGGAGGAGGGCGAGAAACCGGCCGATGTCCGCGAAACGCCACAAGAACCCTCCGGGCCAACAGAACTTGTCAAGGAACTGGGACCATATTACATGAGCAGTCACATGGAAACAATCACGGAAAACTCCGACGCGCCCATAAGGTTGAACAGACAGGTATATAATTACGGACTGCGGGGCGACATGACCATGGCTCTCATAGGAGCATACGACGGGAAGGCCTATTTCAACCTTCACAGGCAATATTCAAAACTCAGTTTCATAGTCGGTTGCCGCGATGACATAGAGGGCGGAGGAGGTTCGGGCTGGGTTACAGTCAAAGCGGACGGGAAGACAATAGAGGAGATTGAGATAAAGGAGGGCGACGTTGCCAAGCAGGTAGTCCTTGACATATCGGGTTGCGAATACCTCTCTTTCCACACCCAACAGATTGAAGGGGATTCGTATGCGGAAATTACGAAAATAATGGTCTACCCCGAAGGGGATGATGTTGCCGAGCAGTTGGAAAACGGCATTGCACCACCCGACCCGCGGCTGAAGGAACTCCCCGACGCATGCAAACTCATTTCCAACATTCCGCCCTACCAGGTCGTAGGCAGGGTCAACAAGCAGATTTACGACGGCGCTTCGGACCATATAACATTCTCCATGGGCGGGTACAAGTTCTCCGAGGGAATAATCCTGTACCAGACAGCCTCGTTCTGGGATGACAATCTCTCGGCTTGCGCGACCTTTGACCTGGGCAACGAATTTGACTATGTAAGTTTCACGACAGGATATATTGGCAAAAGTTGGAACATGAACGATGATGTACTTATGGTATTTGCCGATGATGAACTTGTATTCTCAGCACCACTGATTGCAACATACCCCAACCGGCACTACGTTGTTCCAATAAACAAATGCCGCTCCTTGCGGTTTGCAAACAGAGGTTGCGGCAGGCTCGATGTCGCCGCATTCGGTATTGCCGACATTGTTGTCTACAGAGGCGAACCGGCAGAAAACGACCTTTTTGTACATCCCGAACCGGATTGCCCGCACAAGATAGACCTCATAGACCTCGGACGCCCGTATATCCACTATGTATCTACGATGTCGGACGATAAGGAAGAACTTATATACGACGGAAGTTCAAAGAAGAACTACTTTGACCTGAACGGCGAACGGATATACAAAGGATTCATACTGCAGACAAGCACACACTTCTCGCTTGATTTCGGTGTTCTTGGAGATGACAACGGCGCAGACGCCGCAGCAGCGGGCATTGTGGGAGCAACGGCATTAGGTGCCTCTTTTGTGGCAACGGGAGCCGCAATAGGCGGTGCTACAGTGGGAACGACAGTGGCCCCGCTTGGTGCGTTGTTGCTGCTTGCGGCCGGAGGCGAGGCTGTGGAGAACTCCTTGGCGGCTTTCAATACCTACGGAGAGTACAACGCTGTGACATTCAAGGTGGGCTGCCTGCCTTTATCACGCGCGAAGTCCGAGGAACCCGAACATCTGATGATTGGCGCCGACCACAATGTCATGGCCAACATCGCCTTGTATGAAAACATGGAACCACAGGAAATCACTGTCCCCATCAACGGTTGCGAACAGTTGATATTCTGGCTCGCGAATACAGGCGGAACATCGGCACAATATGTTATATATGACATTGTTGTAACGAAAGACAAACTTCCGCTCGACATCCCCGAGGCAGCACGCTTGGAACTGCCCGTTGCCGACGAATAGGAGCAAACTGCAAAAGGTCCAAAACCTTTGTAGTCCCTTTGCGCCTTTTTGTGCCTTTTTGCCCTTTTGGCCTTTGCCTTTGCAGCCTCTGCCATAATGGCAGTGCCACTCTTTTTGGCACTGTTTTTGCGGTTTACTGTACAAAGCGAGGAGTTTTTCTCTATTTTTATATAAGGAAATCACATTTTATCACTATCTTTGCATTTAGTGCGCGAACCGCACCTTGGCAAAGAAAAAAACAGCAAACCGCCAATTTGGAAAATAAAAAAATACACAATAATGGGTTTTAACGAATTTATAAGCAAACTTTTCGGCAACAAGGCAAGCCGAGACATGCGGGAGATACAGCCTTGGGTAAACAAGGTAAAGGCTGTGTATCCACAGATATCACAATTGAGCGACGACGAACTGCGCGCAGCGTCGGCAGCACTCAAGGCCAAAATACAAGGCAGTGCAACAGGACAGCGCGCAAGAATTGCCGAACTGAAAGCAAGTATTGAAGAGACTGAACTGGAGAAGAGAGAAGCCATCTTCAACCAGATTGACAAACTGGAGAAAGAGGTTCTCGAAGTACTCGACAAAGCGCTTGACGAGGCCCTGCCCGAGGCTTTTGCAATTGTAAAGGACACGGCACGCCGTTTCACCGAGAACGAGACCGTTACCGTAACGGCAAACGACTTTGACCGCGAACTTGCAGTAAAGCACGACTTCGTGACAATCGACGGTGACAAAGCGATATACAGAAACCATTGGAAAGCCGGCGGCAACGACACCGTATGGGACATGATTCACTACGATGTACAGTTGTTCGGCGGTACAGTACTGCACAAGGGAAAGATTGCCGAAATGGCAACAGGTGAGGGAAAGACACTTGTCGCCACATTGCCGGTATTCCTGAATGCCCTCACCGGAAACGGTGTACACGTGGTCACCGTGAACGACTACCTTGCAAAGCGTGACTCGGAGTGGATGGGACCGCTCTACATGTTCCACGGACTCAGCGTAGACTGCATTGACAAGCACCAGCCCAATTCCGACGCCCGCCGCAAGGCATACCTTGCCGACATTACATTCGGTACCAACAACGAGTTCGGTTTCGACTACCTGCGCGACAACATGGCAATACAGCCAAGCGACATGGTACAGCGCCAGCACAACTATGCCATTGTGGACGAGGTGGACTCGGTGCTCATTGACGACGCACGTACACCGCTCATCATTTCGGGTCCTGTTCCACGCAACGAGGACCAGATGTTCGAGGAGTACCGCCCGCTGGTTGAACGACTGGTAGAGGTACAGAAGAAACTTGCCACACAACTGCTTGCCGAGGCACGCACAAAAATCTATTCAAGCAACAAGGACGAGGTTGCCGAAGGTTACCTTGCGCTCTTCCGCAGCCACAAGGCGCTTCCCAAGAACAAGCCGCTCATAAAACTGTTGAGCGAGCAGGGCGTGAAGATGGGTATGCTCAAGACCGAGGAGTTCTACATTGAGCAGAACAACCGCCGAATGCCCGAGGCCATTGAACCGCTCTACTTTGTCATAGACGAGAAGATGAACAGCGTGGACCTCACCGACAAGGGTATAGAACTCATTTCGGGCAACACGTCGGACCCGAACTTCTTCGTGCTCCCCGACATTGCCACACAGATGTCGGAACTTGAGAACGACACCACCCTCACGCTTGAAGAGAAGGCCGAGAGGAAAGAGCAAATGCTGACCGACTATGCAGTGAAGTCGGAACGTGTACACACGATAAACCAGTTGCTCAAGGCATATACCATGTTCGACCGCGATGTTGAGTACGTTGTCACAGAGGACGGACAGGTGAAAATTGTAGACGAGCAGACAGGACGTATAATGGAGGGCCGCCGCTACTCCGACGGTTTGCACCAGGCCATAGAGGCCAAGGAACGCGTGAAGGTGGAGGCCGCCTCACAGACATTCGCTACAATCACACTGCAGAACTACTTCCGCATGTATCACAAACTTGCCGGTATGACCGGTACGGCCGAAACCGAGGCAGGAGAATTCTGGGATATCTACAAGTTGGATGTGGTGGTAATACCCACAAACCGCCCCATTGCCCGCAAGGACATGAACGACCGTATCTACAGGACAAAGCGCGAGAAGTACAATGCCGTGATAGAGGAGGTCGACAAACTCGTCAAGGAGGGACGCCCGGTGCTTGTAGGTACAACATCGGTAGAAATATCGGAACTCTTGAGTCGCCTGCTCACAATACGCAAGATACCGCACAACGTTCTCAACGCCAAATTGCACCAGAAGGAGGCCGACATTGTAGCCAAGGCCGGTCTTTCAGGCACGGTAACCATTGCCACCAACATGGCCGGTCGTGGTACCGACATCAAACTGAGCAAAGAGGTGCGCGACGCAGGCGGTCTTGCCATCATTGGTACCGAACGCCATGAGTCGCGCCGCGTCGACCGCCAGTTGCGCGGACGTGCAGGACGCCAGGGCGACCCGGGTTCATCGGTATTTTTCGTTTCGCTCGAGGATAACCTCATGCGCTTGTTCGGTTCGGACCGCATTGCAAAGACACTTGACCGCTTGGGATTCAAGGAGGGCGACATGATTGAGCACTCTATGATTTCAAAATCAATAGAGAACGCACAGAAAAAGGTGGAGGAGAACAACTTCGGTATACGTAAACGCCTGCTCGAGTATGACGACGTAATGAACAAGCAGCGTACCGTGGTGTACACAAAACGCCGTCACGCACTCATGGGCGAGCGCATTGGCATGGACATTGTGAACACCATTTGGGACCGTTGCTGCAATGTGGTCGAGAACTACATGTACGAGGACGCCAAAATGGAAATGCTGCGCCTTATGTCTACCGAACTGCCTTTGAACGAAAACGACTTCAACAGAATGGACAGCGAAGAGAAGGCCGAGGTATGCTTCGAGGCTGCAATGGCGAACTTCAAGCAGCGCACAGAGCGCATGGCCGCACAGGCGCTCCCGTTCTTTGAAATGCTCTACACAAAACGCCCCGACTCACACGACAAGAACGTGTACGTGCCCATCACCGACGGACGACACAGATACAACATTCCTGTAAATGTGAGACTTGCCTACGAATCAAAGGGCAAGGAGATAATAAAGTGCTTCGAAAAAGCCATACTGCTCCACACCATAGACAACGCATGGAAAGAGAACCTTCGCGACCTTGACGAGCTGAAGCACTCGGTACAGAACGCAAGTTACGAGCAGAAGGACCCGTTGCTTATCTTCAAGTTGGAGTCGGTTACGCTGTTCGACAAGATGATAAGCAAAATAAACGACCAGAGCGTGAGCGTACTCACCCGTTGCCAGTTGGATATACAGGAGCAGCAGCCCGAAAATGTCGCTGTGGCACCCGACCAGAGCGCAAACAAACCAAGACCCAAGTACAACGAGACAAAGGTTGACCTTAACGACCCGCACCAGCAGGCCGCGGCACAGCACGACACACGCGAGAACGTGAAACGCGAACCAATACGCGCAGCCAAGACAGTGGGACGCAATGACCCATGTCCTTGCGGCAGCGGCAAGAAGTTCAAGAACTGCTGCGGAAAGAACCTTTAAGAAAAACACAAACAACAGCATTATGTCACTTAGCAGAGAAAACCAGGACAGAATACAGCAGGCCATAGAGAAGATGGCTGCGGGTTTCATCACTTCAGAAGAGACAAAAGTAACAGACTTTCATGTACATGTAAACGGTGAGAATGGCGAACTTGCCATACACGACGATGACAACAACTGCCTCGCGCGCGTACATATTATAGAATGGGAGAATGTGCAAGATGAGGAAATCTTCGAGAAGGAGTTGCGCGGACTGCTGGGCAGAATGCAGGAAGCGGGGAAGTTCGACAGCCTGAACATTGTAAAACCCTACTCTTTCGTGCTCACCGATGATGACGGGCAGGACATAGTGGACCTGCTGATTATGGACGACGACACGCTCATACTCAGCGAAGGACTGCTCGAAGGTTTCGACGAGGAGATGAGCGAATTCCTCAAACACCTGCTCGAGGAGTGACATTACCAATTATGCAGCAGCACAGAACGTGCTGCTGCTTTTTTTACAGTCTTTGCCGCCTTTTCAACCACCTCAATCACTAAAAAATATTAACAACGACGCTTTTGGAACAAATAACTTTGAAAACTTTTTTGAGGTGAAAAGTTTTCATGGTATCTTTGCAAACGATATGAAGCAGACAAGGACTAAAGAAGAACATACGAAAGAGGAAGTACACAGACTCATTACTGAAAAAGCGCTTGAACTTTTTGCCGAGAGGGGTATAAAGGAGGTAAAAATGGATGACATAGCCTCAATCCTTTCAATATCGAAACGCACAATCTATGAACAGTTTGCCGACAAGGAGCAACTGCTGCTTGAGGCCCTGAAACAGCACAACAGGAGAATGCGCGACGCGTCAAAGGAAAAAATACGGAAAGCAGAGCATGTACTCGACATAATCCTTGGAATATACTCGCTCTACTTCAAGAGCCTGAAGAAGATAAACATAAAGTTCTTCAAAGAACTGGAGCGTTACCCCAATATATGCAAGCGCAACGACGAGAGAAACCACAAGAACGACCAGCAGTTCATTGCATGGATGGAAGTGGGACGCGAACAGGGGCTGTTCCGCAAGGACGCGAATTTTGAAATCCTGCTCTTCATAATAAGGCGTAACCTTGAAACAATTTTCACTGCCAACATGAAGGATGTACATAACGAACTGAGCAATTATTCTCCTGAAGAACTCGGACGCACGCTCATCCTTTTCTACCTCAGAGGAATCTCGACACCGCGAGGCCAAGAAATCATAGAGCAGTACATTGCAAAGACAGAGAACAGCCTGGCATAAAACAGAGATACAACAGACACAATAAATCGGAAAAGAAATAACAAAAAATATTTATCTATGAACCTGAAAATGAGACTGAGAACAGTGATGGCTGTGCTTGCCCTCTTTGCCGTTACGGCAAATGCACAGGAGGAAGCACCCACAATGCACCTTACACTCGACAAGGCTATTGAACTCGCATTAAGCGAGAACCCCACGATTAAGGTTGCAGAGAAGGAGATTGAATTGAAAGAGGTATCAAAGGCCGAGGCATGGCAGAACCTGTTGCCGCAGGTTTCTCTTGACGGAGCCATTGTCTACAATGCAAAGGTAGGCTCAATGAAGATGAGCATGGGCGGACAGACAGTGGAGATAAAGATGGGTAAAGACGACACCAATACCTGGAATGCTGGTCTGCAGGTGGCAATCCCCCTCTATGCTCCGGGAGTATACAAGGCCATGAGCCTTACAAAGAGCGACATGGAACTGGCGGTGGAAAAGAGCCGCGGTTCAAAACTCGACCTTATAAACCAGGTGACAAAGGCATACTACCAGTTAATGCTTGCACAGGATTCCTATGAGGTGCTGAACGACAACTATAAACTTGCCGAAGCAAACTTCAACATCGTCAATGCAATGTATGAGCAGGGACGCGTGAGCGAGTATGACAAAATCAGTGCCGAGGTGCAGAAGAACAGCGCATGGCCGTCGGTAGTAAGCGGCAAGAACGGTGTCGAACTGGCACAACTGCAACTGAAGGTACTCATGGGCATTACTGCCGACGTGAAGTTCGTAATAAACGACAACCTCAAGAACTATGAAGGAGAGATGGCAAAGGCCGCAAATGCCGAGATTGACCTCAGCAACAACTCTTCGCTCAAGCAGATTGACCTTCAGGGCGAACTGTTGCACAAACAGCGGAAAATGCTCAAGACATCGTTCCAGCCTACACTTGCACTTGTGGGCAACTACCAGTACCAGTCAATATCGAACCAGAACTGGAACATAGGGAAATACAATTGGAGCGACGCTGCTTCAATCACACTCTCGCTGAGTATTCCAATTTTCAAGGCAAGCAACTTCACGGGTTTGAAGACCAACAAAATACAGCAGTACCAACTTGCCGAGACCAGGTTGAACACCGAGCGTATGCTCAACATGCAGGCACAGAGTTACATTGATAACATGACCGCAAGCGCCGAGCAGTTGCAGAGCAGCAAGAATGCGGTGGAACTTGCCGAGAAGGGCCTTGAGATAAGCCAGAAACGCTACGATGTAGGTCGTGGGACAATCCTTGAACTCACAAACTCACAGGTATCACTCACGAACGTGAAGTTGTCGTACAACAACACAATATATGACTACCTTGTAGCAAAATCAGAGTTAAACAAAGTATTGGGTAAAGAATAAAAAAAGATATATCTATGAAAAAGAATCTAACATTCATCGTAATGGCCGCAGCGGCGCTGCTTTGCTCATGCGGCAGTTCTGAGACTGAAAAGAATGCACAGCAGACAGTTGTACAGGAGGCAAAGCCCAAGGTGAGACTGGCTACTGTAAAGACCGAGGATGTAATGCAGAGCGAGGTCTACACAACAACCGTTGAGGCTGAAGTGAAGAACAACATCATCCCTAATGCTCCACTCCGTATCGAGAAGATTCTGGTTGAAGTAGGCGACTATGTGAAGAAAGGACAAACACTTGTGAACCTTGACGCAAGCAGCCTCGACCAGTTGAAACTGCAGGTAGAGAACCAGGCTATCGACTTCAGAAGAGTTGAAGAACTCTACAAGGTGGGCGGTGCTTCAAAAGCTGAATATGACAATGCGAAGACCCAACTTGAGGTTAACATGAAGAGCCTTGCAAACCGTTTGGAGAACACAGTACTCGTGAGCCCCATCGACGGTGTAGTGTCAAAGCGCAACTACGACAACGGCGACATGTACGGCGGGCAGCCAATACTCGTTGTAGAGCAGATTTCACCTGTAAAGATGAAGGTGAACGTTAGCGAGACACTCTACGCGGTGACAAACAAGAACCTTGAGGTGAAACTCGGTTTCGAAACATATCCGGGCGAGGAGTTCAAAGGCAAGATAGGTATCATATACCCCACAATAAACGCTGCCACACACACATTCCCGGTTGAGATAAAACTCGACAACAAAGACACACGCGTGCGCCCCGGAATGTATGGTAAGGCAACTATCAACTTCGGTACAAAGAGCCGTGTTGTAGTTCCCGACGTTGCAGTGATAAAGCAAGCCGGCAGCGGTGACTTCTATGTATATACATATGCCGACGGCAAGGTAAAGAACAACAAGGTTGTGCTCGGCCAGCGCATGGGTGACCGTTACGAACTCATTTCGGGTATCGAGAACGGCAGTCAGGTGGTTGTTGCTGGTCATGCACACATAACAGACGGCGCCGAGGTTGAGGTTGTCGAATAAGGAGTTGTTTACAGAACACGATTATAAACAAGAAAAAATCAAGTAATATGAGTATATATGAAAGTGCTGTAAAGAAACCGATTATGACGTCGCTGTGCTTCATGGCGGTTGCCCTCTTTGGTCTCTTTTCATTCTCAAAACTCCCCATCGACCTGATGCCGGACATTGAGACAAACACAATTATGGTGTTTACATATTACAATGGTGCGAGTGCCGAGGATATTGAGAACAACGTATCGCGCCCATTGGAAAACACACTCAACTCTGTTGAGCACCTGAAGCACATTACCTCGAACTCACGCGAGAACGTATCGGTGATTACGCTTGAATTCGAGTTCGGATACGATATCGACGACCTCACAAACGACGTGCGCGACAAACTGGACATGGTCTCTTCGGCTCTGCCCGATGACGCCAACAACCCAATTATCTTCAAGTTCTCTACCGACATGATGCCTATCATGATGCTTTCGGTAAAGGCCGAGGAGAGCCAGGCTGCACTCTACAAGATTCTTGACGACAATGTAGTGAACCCGCTTGCACGTATCGACGGTGTGGGTACCGTTTCAATATCCGGTGCTCCCGAGCGTGAAATCAACGTGTACATGGACCCTGTCAAGATGGAGGCGTACAACATCCCTGTGGAATCGGTAAGCGCCGCTATCGGCGCCGAGAACCGCAATATCCCGGGCGGTACATTCGATGTAGGAAACAACACATATTCATTGCGTGTAGAGGGTGAGTTCGATGACCCAAGAGAGATGTATGACATTGTCGTGGGCAACTACAACGGTGTAAACATATACCTGAGGGATATTGCGACAATACACGACGGTGTGCAGGAACGCGCTCAGGAGACATACACCGACGGCCAGCAGGGTGCCATGATTGTCATCCAGAAGCAGACCGGCGGCAACACCGTGGCCATTGCCAATGCAATACGCGAGAAACTGCCCGAACTGCAGAAACGCTTGCCTTCGGACGTGAAGATTGATGTAATCGTTGACTCTTCGGAGAACATCCTCATGACAGTGGATACCCTTTCGGGCACCATCATGGACGCTCTTGTGTTCGTTGTGCTTGTGGTATTCATATTCCTCGGACGCTGGAGAGCAACAATCATCATTGCCATCACCATACCGTTCTCACTCATCGCTTCGTTCATATACCTGTTCATTTCGGGCGGTTCGATAAACATGATTTCGCTTTCATGCTTGAGTATCGCCATTGGTTCGGTTGTGGATGACGCCATTGTGGTACTTGAGAACGTGACAACACACATTGAACGCGGCTCGAGCCCGCAGAATGCAGCCATCCACGGTACAAACGAGGTGGGTGTATCGGTTGTGGCTTCAACATTGACAATGTTTGCCGTATTCTTCCCGCTCACCATGGTTACAGGTATGGCCGGCGTGCTCTTCAAGCAATTGGGTTGGATGATGTGTGTAATCATGCTCATCTCGCTTGCTGCCTCTTTGACGCTTACACCTATGATGTGTTCCAAAATGCTCAAGTTGCAGAAGAAACAGAGCAAATTGTTCATTATCATTTACAAACCAATACAGAAGGTGCTTGACGCCATTGACAACGGATATGCGGCAATCATCAACTGGGGCGTGCGCCACCGCTGGACTGTGCTCATATGCTGTTTTGCGTTGTTCGGTGTGAGTCTAATTTGCGCCAAGGGCATAAAGAGCGAGTTCTTCCCCTCGAGTGACAGCGCGCGCGGTAGCGCGAAGATTGAGTTGCCTGTGGGTACACGCATAGAGACATCGAGGGAAATTGCCCTCGCGCTCACCAAGACATGGCAAGAGCGCTACGGCGATGACCTCAGGGCATGTAACTTCACTGTGGGACAGGCCGGTGAGAACAACACCTTCGCTTCACTCAGCGACAACGGTACACACATCATCAGTTTCAACTTCTCGTTCGTACCATCGGACCAGCGTGAGATTACAATGGACGAGATAAGCGACCAAATGCGTGCCGACATGAAGATGTTCCCCGAAATCACCAAATACAACATCAGTTCGGGACAGGGCGGAATGGGCGGCCAGAGCATGGCTACTTTCGAAATCTACGGTTATGATTTTGCCGAAACCGACAAACTGGCAAAGAAACTCGCCGATGAGTTGAAGAAGAACGAACTTATTACACAGGTAAACATAAGCCGCAGCGACTATCAGCCGCAGTACCGTGTTGAGTTCGACCGCGAGAAACTTGCCATGCACGGGCTTAACCTGAGCACTGCTGCCACATACATACGTAACCGCTACAACGGTGCCATGGCAACATACTACCGCGAGGATGGTGAGGAGTATGATGTAAAGGTACGCTACAACCCGGAAGCACGCCAGAGCATTGATGACATAGAGAACATCAAGCTCAACGGCAAGAACGGCCCGGTGAGCCTGAGCGAGGTGGGCAAGGTTGTGATGAACGACATGCCGCCAACAATCGAGCGCAAGGACCGTGAGCGTATAGTAACCGTTGACGCCGTTATGGCTGCGGGTGCGGCACTCAGTGACGGTGTTGAATATGGACAGGAAATCATTGAAAACATGGAGATTCCTTCGGGTCTTGCAATACAGGTTGCCGGTTCTTACGAGGACCAGATGGAGTCGAACCGCGACCTGGGACAGCTTGCAATCATTATCCTTGTATTGGTGTTCATTGTAATGGCTTCGCAGTTCGAGTCGCTCACATATCCGTTCATCCTCATGTTCTCTGTGGTATTTGCGTTGAGCGGTGTGCTGCTCGGCCTGTTCCTCACAGGTTCAAACCTGAACATCATGTCGCTGCTCGGCGGTATCATGCTTATAGGTATGGTTGTGAAGAACGGTATTGTGCTCATCGACTACATAATGCTGTTGCGTGAACGCGGATTGGGTATCATACAGTCTTGCGTGGGTGCGGCCAAGAGCCGTCTGCGCCCGGTACTCATGACAACCTGTACCACAATACTCGGTATGATACCTATGGCTGTGAGCCAGGGTGTAGGTGCCGAAATGTGGCGCCCGCTCGGTGTTGCCGTAATAGGCGGTCTTACAGTTTCTACCATCATGACCATGATATATGTACCGGCCATGTACAGTATTTTCGCTGCCAACGGCGTGAAGAACAAGCGCAGAAAGATTAGAAAACAGCGTGAACTCAACGCCTACTGGAAGGAACACAAGCATGAGGAGCAACTCAAGCACAAGGATAAGTAATAACAAACTGTTGTTCATGGGCGCGCCCATGAACAACATAAACAGAAGATAAATGAAAAGTATATTCATAACTTTCGACATATCACACAAGGAGGCTGTGATTGAAATTTTGACACACAACAACTGCCGTGGTTTCTCATTCTTCGACCACATGCAGGGACGTGGAAGCGTGAGCGGTGAACCGCATTACGGCACTCACGCATGGCCATCGATGTGCGGTTCCATAATAACCATTGTAGAGGACAAGAATGTGAACAACATCATGGCTGCCTTGAAGGCTCTTGACGAGGAGTCTCCGCAGTTGGGATTGAGAGCCTTCGTTTGGAATATTGAACAGGCATACTAAAAAGGGAACCAAGTATCCCAATACGAATAATGGCGACACATGCGTGTCGCCATTATTCGTATCCGTATTATATCGGGGGTTCAGAACACCCTCAGACTGTTGTCATTGGGACGGCGTATGCGCAGAATGCGTGCCATTTCGGCTGCAAGCACATTTGAGGGGGTCATATCCTCGACAACACGGGCTGCCGTTCCTCCGCCATATATTATCATGGGGAACATTACCGGAGTGCGCAGTGTGGTATTGGCCTCGGAAGAGACATCGGAAAAGACTTTCCAACCGGGCATGAGACGCAACCATACATCGCCTGAACTTGACGGGTTGTAGCCGTTCTTCACATACTGCATTTCGGGACTGAGCATTCCGCCCAGGCGGTAGATGGTGAAAACATCCTCGACACCGTCCATTGACTTTAGGAACTCCACCGTATGGGAAACCACATCGAGTTTATCGAGTTTAAGGTTCTCTATTGCCTTGCGGTTGAGATAGAGTTGCCCGCCGTATACACCTTCGATATAATCGCCCTTGCCGAACTGCGCGGTAAGATATACATTAAGAAGCCCCTCTACCCTGTCCATATAGATTTTTCCCGAGGGTAGACGGTACTTGGCACCATCGTCGCCATTCTCTACCACATAACCTGTAGAGGCAACTGATACAACCACATTCTCCATGCCTATCAGTTTGTCGGCATAGTCGAGCAGGTCGGCAATATTCCTGTCGAGACGGGCATATATGTCCTGGATTTCTATGGGACGTTCCTCCATGGGATTGCCGTTGTAATTTCCGGCATAGTATGTGAGCGAAAGGCAGTCGGCAATATCATCCCTGCCTGCAAGAGTGTTGTCGAGGAAGGCCTTGGCCATTTCGTTGACCTCGTCATTAATGCAGGCAGTTGTCTTGTATGTGCGTATATCCTTGAGCCCGTTGAAGGAATAAGAGAAGGCTTCGGGAGCCTCATCGCCGAAATTGTTGTACTTTTCGGTGGGGAAAAGAGGGGTCCATTTGCTTGAACGCCCGCGGACAACCTTGTTTTTGTCGGCAGCCCACTGGGGATAGAGACCATAATAACTTGAACTGCACCAATAGCCGGTTGAGTTGTTCTTCCAGAGCACATGGTCGGCAGCATGGCCGCCTGCAAGCACAGCGGCGTCCTCGTCGGGTGCAATGGAACAGACGATTGCCTTTCCGCGGGTGGCGCGTTTAAGTTCGTCGGTTATGGTAATGGCCTTGAGACGAGACGGCGACATTGGGGTGTTGGTGTACACGCCCTGGTGCTTGTGGTCCTCGACACAGTTCACAATGCGCAGGGAAGAACGGTCGAGCCAGCGCTCGCCCACAATGCCGTTCACATAGGGGGCTGTACCCGATGACAGGGAAGCCGTGGCCGAAGCACGGTCAATGTTCTCGAATTGGTAATAGGAGTTCTGGAACACCTTGCCGCCCGAGAGAAGGCGCTTGAAACCTCCCTCGCAGTAGAGGCTGCTGAACTCGTACAGGAAATCGGAACGCAACTGGTCGACAGTTATGTTTATGTAGAGTTTGGGCGACTTGACCTCCTGCTGTGCAAAAGATGTTACGCACCCGAGAAGGAACAATATCAGACAATATCCAATTCGCATATCTTTTTCTTATAAATGTGGAACAATGAACGCACGAGCAGTGCCGCTGCACAGAAATAGAGCGGCGCGGGGAAACATTGCAGGCCGGCAATTCCCGCAATGAAGAAAAGGAGGGCAAAAGCAACCATTACCCATGCAATTCCCATGGATTTGTGCTTTATTATACGGTAGACCATTACCGACATTATGACGAGTGCAATGGGATTGAGAATAAGTATCGCATAGTTGGCGTCCACCGCGGGGTGCTCCGAAAAGAGGCCCATGAAAAGCAACAGACAACCGGCCGCTCCCTGAAGCGTCATAAGCAGTATATCAAACCCCCAGAATGTCTTTTTTGTGCGAAGTTCGCACAACTGCACTATGAACGTAAGGACCAGAAGCAGCAACGCCACGTTGAATGGGGTAAAATTGCTGTGAGGTTGCTGTGGACGGTTCTCGCCGACGAGCACATTGGTGGCCGTGACTGCGGGAACCGAAACGCCTGCGCTCTCCAACGTTGCCTTGCCGAAGTCATTCATCAGATTCCCGGGGACAAACTGCAGTTCATCGGGCGTACACTCCTTGTCGGCGTCGGAACCCATGAGCAGGTCAATACCGAAAGCATACCAGGGGTGAGTGGCTGTCATCACGGAGATGGCCTCGCGGAATGTGGGAAGACGCAGGGCGCTGTCGGTTGCATACACTATGCGGCAATCCTCGCCAAGAGACTCCACGAACTTGTCGCGCGCCTTGGTGGTACAGTTTGCATAGAAATAGTTGTAACGGTAGACGCGGTTATGAGGCCTGCGGTTCTCCTGCAGAAGAGTGTAGAGTGTCGCCACCTGGGAGGGAGTGAGATTAAGCACCTGTTCGGTCACTTGCGAACCGCGTTCCACATACTCTTCAATGAAGAACTCGAACGGGACTGCACCTATTATGTAGTCTGTCTGCCCAAGGACAAACCTCCACACGAAATTGGGTGACCCGAAATTGAAATAGCCGTAACTGAACACATCGTCCTCGCCCGACGCCTCGTTTACATAACGCAATGCCGTGTGGCCGAAGAGCGAATAGACCTCATCGCCCGGCGAGCATGTCACAAGACTGAAACGCCCGTTCTCCACCGCACGCGACGACGAGAGGGTGAAGAGTGCAAGCAGAATGAAAAAAAACCTTTTCACTTGTTTATATCATTGAATAACTGTTAGCAATATGCAAAGATACAATTTCCGACGTAAGCAGCAAAGACATCGGGAGGTTTCGTTCTACCTGTTATAGCACACCTTTTGTCAATGGTGGCAAAAAGGCCAAATCATCGGCAAAAGAGAACAATTCGCAGTATATCTCTTGGCAAAAAAGGTATTTTGCAGTATCTTTGCAAAAATTTTCAGACATCCGGTTTTGAATCTCATTGTAGACATAGGAAACAACAGTGCCAAGTACTATCTTTTCAACGGAGAACAGATTGTACTGCATTCACGGAGAAGCAACGGAGAATATGAAATTCTCGGTGAATGGGACTGCACTTATGGGATAGACCGGGCCATTGTATCATCGGTAACGGACATTGACGCAGGGCTGAAGAGTGCATTCGCGTCACTCGGTTGCCCGGTTGTATGGTTCAGCAGCGAGACGCCGCAGCCCCTGGCAATCGACTACGACACACCGCATACACTGGGCAGCGACAGGCTTGCTGCGGCGGTTGGCGCATGGTGCGAGGCTCCGAAACGCAACATGCTTGTCATTGACTGCGGCAGCGCCATAACAACAGACTTTGTCGACAGGAACGGGCATTTCCGTGGAGGCAACATCGCACCGGGCATTAAAATGCGTTTGCGCGCACTGCACGACTACACGAGCCGCCTGCCGCTGGTTGAAAAGGAAGGGGAGATACCCGCAGTGGGACATGACACTGAAACCGCAATACGGAGCGGTGTAATAAGGGGAATATGCCACGAAATCGACGGGTACATTGACGAATTTAAAGAAAAATATGGCGACGTTTTGGTTTTTTTAACGGGAGGAGATGAAAAAACGTTGACAAATTGCATAAAAAATCGCATATTTGCAGACAAATATTTAGTCGCCAAAGGTTTGAACAGGATTTTACAAGACTATCATAATGAATAAAAGAATATTCATACTCATTGCGTTGCTGTTTACCATTACATGCTCACATGCAGACAACGGCAGCAATTCGCCCTACACGCGCTATGGTGTGGGACTGCTGTCGGGTCAGAGTCTGGGCATAAACAGGCAAATGGGCGGTTTGGGTTACGGACTCCGCAGTCACAGATATATAAACATACTCAACCCTGCATCGTTCGCACAGGCCGACACCCTGACAATGCTTTTCGAGGCAGGTTTCTCGCTCCAGAATGTAAACTTCAAGGAGAACGGCAAGAGCATAAATGCAAGGAACGCAAGTTTTGACTATGTGGCAATCCAGTTCAGGATATGCAAGAACTTGGGCATGGCGGCAGGTTTCCTTCCCTACTCCACTGTGGGGTATTCGTTCAGCAACACATCGAACCCTGGCACCAACGAGGCCAGCACAAACAACTACAGCGGTTCGGGCGGTATATACCAACCATTCATAGGCTTGGGTTGGCAACCGTTCAAATGGTTCTCGGCAGGCGTTACCGGTTCATACATATATGGCGACATAACGCATGACGTGGGCATTGACTTTGCCAATAGTACCGACCGCACACGTTCATACAACATGTCGGTAAAGAGTTATAAGGTCGACTTCGGCCTGCAGTTCGCAGCAAAGGCGGGGAAGAAACACGATTTTGTAATAGGAGCGACATATTCGCTCGGGCATGACCTGAACGCAGAAACGGTGATAACGGAAGTAACCACCGATTCAACAGCGACAAAGAGTGTGAAAAGCGGATTCAAACTTCCCCACACATACGGTGCAGGTTTCACATACACATTCAACGACGAATGGACGGTGGGTGCCGATTACACCATGCAGCAATGGAGCAGTTCGTCGTTCTTCGGAATTGAAAAGGGTATTGACCGCAGCAAGGTGGCGATTGGAGCGGAGTATTCGCCAAGCGCACCCTCGAACAACATATTCAAGATGATGAGTTACAGGGCCGGTTTCCATTATGCACAACCTTATACCGAACTTGACGGAAAGAAAGGGTGCGAAGAGTATGGAGTGAGCGCCGGAATATCGCTCCCGTTCCTGAACAACAATAACAAGACCAGCCATGCCACACTGCACCTCTCGGGACAATTCATACACATGAGACCAAAGGTTGCCGGCATGATAAGAGAGAATTACTTCAGGCTCAATCTCGGAATAACATTCAACGAGAGTTGGTTCATGAAGATGAAGGTAAGATAAAATAAAAGAACATAAGTGAAGAAAAGAACATGAAGAAACTATTTTTTGCATTGCTTGTACTTGTAACAGCAAGTGCAGGTGCACAGAACGGCGTTACAAACGAGTTCCGTTTCGGTCCCACAGCAGAGGACAGTATCAGATGTGTAAACACCATCACAATTGTGAACGTGAACCTCAACAACAAGGACTATGCAACAGCGTATGATGCATGGAAGACTATTTACACAGAGTTCCCTGTTGCACGTGTGGACACATACACAAACGGTATAAAGCTCCTTACTGCACTTATCGGCAAGGAAAACGACCCCGCAAAGAAAGAGGCATATATACAGGAACTCCTGGGTATATATGACCAGCAGATAAAGTACATTGACAAACTGCAGGAAATCACCAAGACCAAATTGTCGGCAGGCCAGTTGCTCGGCAAGAAGGCCATGGCATACATGCAGTACTACAAGGACGCTCCTGTAGACACAGTATACGAGATGTTGGCAAAGGCCGTAGAGATGGAGAAGGGGCAGTCGGAGTACACTGTTACAGAGCGTTTCATGAAGTATTCTGCCCTCAAGTACAAGCAGGACAAGAGTCATGGCGAGCAGATTCTCGAGGATTACCTCAACGCGTCGGTATATATTGTGGAGGTTCTTGACAAGTACCACGACAACATCGAGCGCAGCGAAGCAAGATACCGCGAGGAGGGCAACCCCAGAGACAGTCTCAATGCCATAGGTTATGGTAAGATGATTGACGCGTCACGTATCTCCAAGAGCAACATCGACGCATACTTCATCAACAGCGGTGCAGCTTCGTGCGAGGACTTGAGCAAGATTTACGGCCCCACACTCGAAGCCAACAAGGACAACATCGAGTATCTCAACAAGGTACTTTCTGTGATGAGTATGCTGAAGTGTACCAACGAGGACACATACCTCACCGCTGCCGAATATGCACTTGCAATAGAGCCTACTGCCAAGGCAGCCATGGGTTGCGGTTACCGCTACTACAAGAAGGGCGAGATTGAGAAGGCAATCGAGTTCTTCGACCAGGCAATCGAGCTCGAGACATCTATCACCACAAAGGCCGAACTCTGCTACAAGGTGGGTATTATACACCAGAGCCTCAAGAACTATGCAAAGGCACGCGCCTATGCAAACAAGGCTCTCGGTTTCAACTCAAAATATGGCCAGCCCCATATCCTCATTGCACAGTGCTATGCAGCGACATATAACTGGTGCGATGACCCGCTCATGAACTCATGCACTTATTATGCATGCCTCGACCGTCTTGACCGTGCAAAGGCAGTAGACCCCTCGGTAAAAAGAGAGGCCGACAAGCTCATTGCAATCTACAGCAAGCACACACCAAAAGTTGAGGACCTCTTCATGAGAGGACTCGAAGCCGGCATGACAGTAAAAATCGGTGGTTGGATTAATGAGACTGCAAGAATTCGCTAAAAACCTCATAAGAAAGATAGGTACAACAACCGCAATTGCGGTTGTTGTACCGCTTTTCGTTATCTCGTGCAAGGGCACACAAGGAGAATACGGCACAATAGACAACCGCGACTCGCTTGCAGTCATGAGTACCTATGGGGTGAACACCGTGATAAGCGACTCGGGACGCATAAGTTACCGGGTAGAGGCCGAGGAATGGCTTATCTTCGACAGGCGCAAGCCGCCGTTCTGGGCTTTTGAAAAAGGCGTGTATCTTGAGAAATTCGACGACAGTCTCAGGGTAGAAGCCACAATCGTATGCGACACGGCCTATTACTACAGCGAAGAGAAACTGTGGAAACTGATTGGTAATGTAGACATAAGAAACCCCAAGAATGAGCGTTTCTTCACCGACATCATGTATTGGGACCAGGAGAAAGAGGAAATATACTCCGACGCATACATAAAGATTGAACAGGAGGACCAGACGACCGAGGGTATCGGTTTCTCGTCGAACCAGAACATGACACGCTGGGAGATAAAGAATACAAAGGGAATATACGCATTGAAGGAGGAATAATACAACGCAATGACAACCGATATCGTACTGCTCATAATAGTAATACTGTTTTCTGCACTCTTCTCGGGTATGGAGATTGCATTCGTGTCATCGAACAAACTGCTTCACGGCATTGACAGCAGCGAGCGTTCCATGACAACAGATATCATAAACAAGTTCTACGCCAACAGCAACAACTTCATCTCCACACTGCTTGTAGGGAACAACATTGTGCTGGTAATATACAGTATACTGATGGCAAAGATACTCAACAGCACAATCCTTTCCGGACTCACCGGAAATGAATCGTTGCGCCTGCTGCTCGAGACCGTGATTTCCACAATAATAATAATCTTCACAGGAGAGTTCGTACCGAAGGCACTGTTCAGGATTGACCCCAACAGTTCACTCAAGCGGTTCGCAATCCTCATCTATCCGCTATACATAATACTATACCCGCTGTCAAAGTTCACAACGTTCTGTGCCTGCCTTGTGCTGCGTCTCTTGAATGTCAGGATAAAGGACGAGGTCAGGGACACCACATTCACGAAGACCGAACTGAACAACCTCATCCAGGCTTCACTGGAGAATGCCGACGAGAAGGAAGAGATTGACAACGATGTGAGGATTTTCCAGAATGCACTCGACTTCTCGAGCATAAAGGTGAGGGACTGCCTTGTTCCACGCAACGAAATTGACGCAATTGAAGTGAACACACCGCTCGAGGAACTCAAATCGGTATTCACCGAATCGGGACACTCAAAAGTGGTAGTCTTCAAGGACAACATTGACAACATCATAGGCTACATACACTCATCGGAACTCTTCCGCCTGGGCAAGAAATGGCAACAGAGAATATGCAAAATGCCGTATGTGCCCGAGACGCTTTCGGCCGAGAAACTCATGCGCACACTTATGCAGCAGAAGAAGTCACTTGCTGTTGTTGTAGACGAGTTCGGCGGGACATCGGGAATTGTATCGCTCGAAGACCTGCTTGAAGAAATCATTGGAGAGATTGAGGACGAACACGACAACAGGAACCTTGTTGCAAAGGCTGTTGGAGAAAACGAATACCTGCTTTCGGGCCGTCTTGAGATTGAGCGCATAAACGAGATGTTCGGTATTGACATCCCGGAATCGGATGACTACCAGACGTTGAGCGGCTACATACTCGCACGCCTGCAACGTTTCCCGCAATTGAACGAAAAAGTAAATATCGACAAGTTCCGTATTCAGGCCACAAAACTGCGAAGCACCAAAATTGAACTTGTAAAACTCACAGTAAAGTCCAAGGCGCATTAAGAGAGGCCGCCGGTCACCGGCAATTATATCCCAAACGGACAGAACAGCACTGCAAAATATGCTGTTTTGTCCGTTTTTAAGTATAAGTTTTTGAACATTTATAACAATTATTCCAAAGCATTTTACTAACTTTGCGAAGTTTAATGCAAAGCAAAAAACAAAACAAAAAATATTATCTATGGCAACATTACAAAAACTACGCAACATGGGCCCGCTCTTGGTTATCTTTGTGGGTCTTGCATTGTTTGCATTCATTGCAGGCGATGCTGTAAGACTGTTCGACACACACTCAATCGACACATCAGTGGGTTCTGTTGGCGAACAGGAAATCGACGCAATGGAGTATCAGCAGGTATACAACGAACTTGACTGCTTCTGCAAGGTATCCAATTACGAGCTCCCCGAGGAGAGCCGTCAGGCAATCGTATGGAACCTCATGTCAAACAGCGCGCTCTACAACGACCTCGCCGAGAAGGTAGGCATTACAATCACACCCGAGGAACTCAACCTTGTACTTACAAACGGCAAGAGCGAATTCGTGAGAACATCGGTGCAGCCACAGAGCGCATTCCGTTCAGGCGCCAACTTCAACGTGCAGTTCCTTGCCGAACTCATCCAGATTTATGAAGAGCAGAAGCTCAACGGCGAAATGGACCCCAACGTGGAGATATTCTTCAACGCATGGAAGTACATTGAAAGAGAGGTTGAACTCGAGATTCTCCGCAACAAGGTAAACACAATTGCTGCAGACGCAACAATCGCCAACCCCGCAGTTGCGCAGAAGAACTTCGACCTCAACAACAACACATACACAATCAATGTTGCATTCTACCCATTCAACAAAATGGATATTGAGAACATTGAAGTCAGCGAGGAGGAGATTGCCGCTGCACTCGAGAAGCACCAGAAGAACAACCCCTATCTCTCTAACGACCAGGAGACACGCGACATAAAATATATCGTAAAGCAGGTTGTTCCCAGCGAAAAGGACCTTGCAACACTCAAGGCAGACATGACAAAGTATGCTGACACCTTGAGAACAGGTTTCGACAAATATCAGAAACTGGCACGTATCTCACGTAGCATGGTTCCCTTCAACAACTTCCTGTTGCCAAAGGCACTCCTCGACCCCACAATTGCAGCCGCAGTGGACACACTTGAGGTAAACGAGGTTCTCGGTCCCATTGACCAGACTATTGCTGTGGGCAGAAACGAGTTCATCAACACATACGATGTATACATGAACATTGAAAAGGCCGTTATCCCCGACACAATCATGCTCCGCGCCATCACAGTGAGCGAGGTTGCTGCCGACGGAACAACCGTTGACGTTAACGCTGCGGCTGACAGCCTGCTCAACCTGCTCAACAACGGCGCCGATTTCAAGGCCGTTTCAAGCAACTACAGAACATCATTCGACTCTTTGTCAATAAGCACTTCCAATGCAAACGAGGTATTCGGTATCGTTGACGACATCGAGAGCCAGAAGGACATCTACAATGCACCTGCAGGCAAGTACCTCACAACCGACATCAACGTACAGGGCTTTAACGGCAAGATTGTATTCCAGGTAATAGAGAAGAGCGGCAACGTTGACGCATTCAACACATTCGTTATCCGCCGCGAGAAGGTATTCAGCAGCGAGACATACAATGAGGAGTATGACAAATTCTGCAAGTTCGTAGGCAGCTGCAAGAACCTTGCAGAACTTGAGGAAAAAGCAGCCAACGAGGCCAGCACATACTGGGTACTCCCCGAGAAGAACGTGACAACAGGTTCAGGTATCATCGCAAACGTTCCCAAGACAGGCGACTTCATCGACTGGATTTTCAACGAAGATGTAAAACCCGGTCAGATTTCAAGCATTAAGAAATGCGGCAACGATGACAGTTTCATGGCCGTTGCACTTGAAACCATCAACGCCAAGGGTTACAAGACACTCACAAGCGAGATTGCTCCGGGTTTCACAGTAAGCGACTTTGCAAAGAGAAACGCACAGAACGACAAGGCTACAGCGCAGGCTATTGCCGAGATGGAGAACAAGGGTTACAACGAACTCAAGAACAACCCCAAGATTTCATCTTACACAATTGACAAAGTTGAGTTCATGAAGCCGACAAACGTTTCATCAACAATGCAGGACGAGGTTGCCATTGGCGCTGTCGCTTCAAAGTTGAACGTAGGCGAGACCAGCGCTCCTTTCAAGGGTTCAAACGGTATCTACGTAATAGAGGTAACAGCAAAGAACGCAAAGAACGCAACATTCAACGCCACAGCCGAAAAGCAGCAGATTGAAGCCTTGTACAACAAGAACTACACAATGTCAGGCGTCGAGAGCACTTTGAACAAAATCTATCCCAAGGAGAACAGAGTTTACGTACACTTCTAATTCTGGGAAACCACTATAAATCAGGAGTCTGCCGCATTGCGGCAGACTCCTGATTTTGCATTAATTATATCTCCTGCGGGGACAAGTCCACAAATGCTCCGTCGTCGCAAGCAGTGCTACGATTTCGCACCGTCCTCTTTGAAAAGCGGAGGAGTTTGCATAAAAAGCAAATTTGTGACAGATTATCGAACCTTTATGAAAGATTTTTTAAAGGTGGTAGATTTTGTTCATTATTTGAGAGCAGAGGGTTACGATATGGTGACTTTCAAGAAAGTTTGTGATGACCTCTGAAAATTGCTCATCAAATAGGTTTCAACTCAACAGTCAGCCCCATTGCGGCTGCAATCCTGTAAAGGGTTGCAACTGTAGGAACTGTTATTCCTCGCTCAATGCGCGATATATAACTCTTATCAGCACCGATACGCTCGGCAAGTTCCGCCTGTGTCAAACGTGCGTTCTTACGAGCATCGAGTAATATCTGTGCATTGTACTCTTCCCAAGCCTTAGCGGTAGCCTCTGCACGACTTTTAGTACCAACCTCGCCAAATTCCCTTGCAAGTTCGGCACTTACATCATAAATTTCATTCTTTTTGCTCATAATACTCCTTCTTTAATTGTACTGCTTTTTTTATTTCACTGTCGGGTGTCTTTTGGGTTTTCTTCTTAAAACAGTTGAACAAAACTACAATGGTGTCTCCATCGTATATGAAAAAGATACGGAATTCATTATTTCCATAATTCACTCGGAACTCATATATCCCGTCGCGAATATACTTTATGTAATGGTGCGGTATTTTATCTTCCGTTTCAAATAACAACAATGCACGCATTATTTTTATTCGTTCAGGTTGGGACAATTTTGCCATAAAGTCGGCATAATACCGTTTGTATGCAATTATCTTTTTCATAGTGTTGCAAATATAATCAAAGTTGTATAACTGTGCAACTATGGCCAGAAATATTTAGAGAATATTTGTTAGTTTATGGCGTGATTGTTCGCTTGAAACTTGCCAAAAACTGCAAAATCTGCTCTTTCCCAATGGAATTTTGTGGGATAAGGAAAAAGACAATTATCGAACCTTTGATGAGAATGAAGCCCTCTCTATAATCGCTCGATTATCAGTGAATTACAAAAATAAAAAAGAGGAAAATTCTCTCGAATTATCCTCTTTTGTCTCATCGTGCGCCTGATAGGACTCGAACCTACACGTCGCTAAACACCAGATCCTAAGTCTGGCGCGTCTACCAATTTCGCCACAGGCGCGTGTCGTTGGCTCTTTTTTGTTGTAAGAAACGCATTATAGACGCTTGCTTTTTGTAAAGCAGTGCAAAGATAGTGTATTTTTTTTATTTTTCGGCATTTTCGTCGTTATTTTTTTTGTGGCAGTCGAGAATGTGCTTGCAGGCGGCATCAATCATTGTGTCGCGGCCGCGTTGCCAATCGTCGTCGGTAATGTGTACCGTCGTGTCGGGCTCGATGCCAAATTCTGTAATCCGCCCCTCTTTGTCGAGGATGGGGCAGGCCGAGAATCGCACTCCCCAGCCGTTGGGCAGGGTGCTGCTCAGAGGCATCCCGCTGCCGCCACCGGTCTTATCGCCCAAAATGAGCACGTGGGGAAGCTCGCGCATAAGCATTACAAAATGGTTGGCTGCGCTGAATACGCCGCGGTTGGTGAGCACCACGGTGGGGCGCAGCCATATTGCGCCGTTGCCGCGTTCAAGATACAGGGCGCGCGGCGTCGATAGGTCGCTGTGCCCCGTCCCTGTCTTGTGGCGGATGTATCCGCAGTGTGTTTTTTTGTCGGTAAAGTGTGTGGCAAGCTGCTCGGACGCGGTCAGGAGGCCGCCGCCGTTGTTGCGAATGTCTATAATGAGCCCTTTGCAGTGGGCGAGGCTCATCATCATTGCCGTGAGATTGCTGTCGCCGAACATTGATGAGAAGCTGCCAACGTAGGCATAGCCGATGGTGTCGGGCAGGGTGGTGTATATTATGCCATTGTTCACGCGGAATCTGTCGCCCAGATAGTTGCGTTGTATGCTGTCGCTGAAATTCAGCGGGTGGTGCAGTTTCCAATCCCAATAGTAGGTTGTGCCATACTCCGAGGTTAGATTGACGTGCCCGTCGCGCAGCTCGCCCAGCATCTCGCCCATAAGGTCGAAGAGGGCGCTGCCGGTGGTTATCTGCTCGGCCTTCGGGCGGTATTTGTGATAGACGGCGTCCCAATCGAGCCCAAAGACCTCGCTGCTGTAGTCGAAAAAGCAGTAGCGCTGGTCTATGGTGTTCCACAGAGCGTCGAAATTGCCCGTGAAGGAGTTGTCGAAGCTATCCTCCTCGATGCAACCGCCTACTGTCAGGGCCGCTGCGAGTGCAAGTATATGTATCAGAGTTTTTTTCATTTTCAGTATGGGGCGTATGCCTTTATGGGGTCGTTGTTTTTTACTTTATATATTGTGCGGCTGAATCCCACGGCTATTGTGTGGCGGTACAGATGCGTGCGCAGGCTGTTGACGCGTGATTGGTACAGATGGGCAATGTAGGCCACGCGCAGTGTGTTGCGCCCGATGGGAAAATCGGCCGAGAGGGTGTGTCGCCACGAGGGGCTGTTGCCCGGATGGGCGAATTTTATTATGCCGCGCGTATCGCCGAGGCCGAAAATCTCGTAGTACGATTGTCCGAATCCCGGGGCGAACATTGCTCCTGCCAACGGAATATCTATCCGATAGTGTGCGGTGCTGTTGTACCGCTCGAAGGGCAGCCTGTAAATGACCATCGCCGAGGCTGCAAGCGCTGCGTGCAGTTTCAGCGACACGGGGTTGTTGCCGTTTGAGGGGACGTAGAGTGCGCCGCCCCCGAGCTGTATCTGAGCGCCTGCGAGCAGTTGCAGCCGCTGCCCGAGGGGGAATGTGTGATAGCCGCTCCAAGAGCGGTCGGCCAAAAGACTTATTTGCGAGGTGCTGTGCAGCTTGGTAAAGCCTATTGTGGCGCTTGTCGCTGTGTGGAATTTCCAATCGTAGCGGCCCGTGTGCGCAAGGCGCATCGTCTCGTGGTGCAGGGTGTAGCCCGCACCCGTATAGTTGTATCCCGATAGATAGGTGTCGAGGTTGTTTAGGAGGCTCACACCGTGCAGGGTGCTGCGCACGCTCACGCGGTAGGGGTTTATCTTGCGGCCGTCCTCGGCCTCTTGTGCCACAAGCGCCGATGGCAGTAGCATCGGCGCAAGCAGCAACAGTAGTTGTATTATTTTAATTCTCATCGTCGTCGAAGAGGGTGGGTTGTTCGCTGTCGTCGTACGAGGGGTTCTCTGCCTCGCCCTCGTCCTCGGCTGTCGGTTCGACGGGAGGCGCGGGCACTCGCGTGGGTTCGAGCTCGATAATCTCGTCTATCGTATAGGTGGTGAGGCGTTTGCCGCGGGCCTTATAGCTCTTGACGGCTATAAATTCGTCGGCCTCGATGACCAGCGGCTCGCGGAAGGCGTCGTCGCCACCGAACATCACCTGTATGCGCGGGTAGGGGGTCTCGGAGAGCCATATTAGGCGATTCTCTTTGCTCTCGCCCAAGCAATTCTGTTTGCGCGCGCTTGCATCCAGTGTGAACCTTTTTATATAGGGGTAGCCCTGCTGCGAGGCGTCGTACAATGCGGCTGTCCACACTTTCGAGGGGTCGTACTTTTCTATTATAAGGATGTTGTCCTCGTAGTGGTTGTTAAGGTCGATGGGGCTCAGGTAAAAATCGCCATTGTCGAGCACGACGAGTATCTTGTCGTCGTTGTGAAATTCGCCTAAATAGTCGCCGTGGTTGTCGAAATTTATGCGCAGAATGTCGCGGTCGAACCATACTTGTCGGCCGCCCAGCGTCGAGCTTCCGTGGCGCTTCAGTGTGATGCGGTGCACCTCGTTCTTTGTCAGAATGTTACCCATCGACTGTCGGCCCTTTATGGCAATGTCGCTAAAGTCGCGCTCGATGATTGTATTGCGCAGACGGGGGTTGGGGCGCAGCATCACTTTTATTACCTCGGCTTCGCCGTTGGGGTTCGACGAGAAATATACCACTTTCGAGCCGGGGGCGCCTTGTGTAAGGTCGTACTCGCGGTCGCGGGTCATTCCCGTGGCGGCGAATCGCTTGATGTAGTAGATGCCTTTTGCGCCGTCGCGATAGACGACGTTGTATATTGTGCGCTTGTCGTTCTTCTTGAACACGTCAATGTGGATAATGTTCTTGCCTACAAAGAGTTTTTCGCACACTTTCACTATTTTATATTTTCCGTCCTTGTAGAAGAGGATTACGTCGTCAATGTCCGAGCAGTTGTTTACAAACTCGTCCTTCTTGAGCGAGGTTCCGATGAATCCCTCGGCGCGGTTGATGTATAGTTTCTGGTTGGCCTCTACCACCTTCGCCGCCACAATTGTGTCGAGGTTGCGTATCTCGGTCAGACGCGGGTAGCGCTCGCCATATTTCTCTTTCAGTTTCAGATACCAGCGTTTGGTTACTGCCACCATATTCGAGAGCTCTTTGTCTATTGCGGCAATCTCGTCCTTGAGGCGTGCGATTAGCTCCTCGGCCTTCTCTTTGTTGAAGCGCAGGATGCGTGCCATCTTTATCTCCATCAGTCGCAAGAGGTCGTCGCGTGTAATCTCGCGCACAAAATTGGGCTTATAGGGTTCGAGGCGCAGGTCGATGTGTGCAAGCACCGTGTCCATATCTTTTGCCTGCTCAAATTCGCGGTCTTTGTATATGCGCTCCTCGATGAAAATGCTTTCGAGCGAGGCAAAATGCAGCTGTTCGAGCAGCTCGCCCTTGCGTATTTCGAGCTCGCGGCGCAGAAGCTCTTTTGTGTTATCGACCGAGCGGCGCAGAATCTCGCTGACGGTCAGGAACACAGGCGTGCGATTGTCAATGACGCAACAGCAGGGGGTGATGCTTATCTCGCAGTCGGTAAAGGCATAGAGTGCGTCGATTGTCTTGTCGGACGATACGCCGGGGGCCAGATGCACCAGAATCTCGACCTTGTCCGAGGTGTTGTCATCGACACGGCGCACCTTCATCTTGCCATTCTCGACGGCCTTTAGGATGGACTCGATAATCATCGGGGTGGTCTTTCCGTAGGGTATCTCGGTGATTGCGAGGGTCTTATTGTCTTCGAGCTTCGATATTTTGGCTCTGATGCGCACGCGGCCCGTGCGGTCGCCATCGTGGTAGCGCGAGACGTCGATGCTGCCTCCTGTCTGAAAATCGGGGTAGAGGGTAAACTCCTCGCCGCTGAGATAGGCAACCGCGGCGTCGCACACCTCGCAGAAGTTGTGCGGCAGAATCCTCGACGAGAGGCCCACGGCAATGCCCTCGACGCCGTGAACCAGCAGCAGTGGGAATTTTACGGGCAGGGTGATGGGCTCTTTGTTGCGTCCGTCGTACGATAGTTTCCACTCGGTGGTCTTTGGGTTAAAGACAACGTCGTGGGCAAAGCGCGAGAGGCGTGCCTCGATGTATCGCGGAGCAGCAGCCGAGTCGCCCGTGAGAATGTTGCCCCAGTTGCCCTGACAGTCGATGAGAAAATCCTTCTGTCCCAACTGCACAAGCGCACCGCCGATGGATGCGTCGCCGTGAGGGTGATACTGCATAGTGTGTCCCACCACATTGGCCACCTTGTTGTATCGGCCGTCGTCGAGCTCGCGCATTGCGTGCAGAATGCGTCGCTGCACGGGCTTAAGGCCGTCGTACAGATGGGGTACCGCACGCTCAAGAATTACGTACGATGCGTAGTCGAGGAACCAATTTTGGTACATTCCCGTGAGTTTGTGCGTGGGCGAGGCATCCTGTGGCGGAACGTAATTGCTGTGTCCGCCGGTACTCTCGTCGCCGGATAATTCCTCGTTGTTTATCTCCTCGATGCTCTCGTCATATTCTTCGTTATTATCAATCATAAAAAAACTTTTTTAATCTGTATAAGAAGCTGTTAGGGTAATTTATAATATGCCTGTTCTCCTCTTTTCCTTGATGAGTGGGGCGGCCTTTGACGTGCCCCCGAAAAGAAGGCCGTCTCGGCCGGGTAAGAAACAAGCCATAAAAACAGAGACAGCTTCTAATAGTATTGTCCCTTTTTGCATATTTTACCGCAAATTTAAGGTTTTTCCCAAAAAAAATGCTTTACTTTGCACAAAATTTATAATTTAATATACAAACAGTTACTATAATGGCTCAGGAAGATGTTTTTAAGAAAGTGGTAGCCCACTGCAAGGAGTACGGATTTGTGTTCCCGTCGAGCGATATTTACGATGGCCTCGGTGCGGTTTACGACTATGGTCAGATGGGTGTAGAGCTCAAGAATAACATAAAGAATTATTGGTGGCAGAGTATGGTGCTTCTGCACGATAATATCGTGGGAATAGACTCGGCTATATTTATGCACCCCACAATATGGAAGGCCTCGGGACACGTCGATGCTTTCAACGACCCCCTCATCGACAATCGCGACTCGAAGAAGCGCTATCGCGCCGATGTTCTTATCGAGGAGCAGATTGCAAAGTACGAGGATAAGATGGAGAAAGAGGTCGCTAAGGCTGCCAAGCGTTTCGGCGAGTCGTTCAACCGCGAACTTTTTATGCAGACCAATCCCAAAGTCCTTGCCGAGAAGGCCAAGCGCGATGCTCTGCAAGAGCGCTTCGCAAAGGCACTGAACGAGATGAACCTCGACGAACTTCGTCAGATTATCATCGACGAGGAGATTGTTTGCCCCATTTCGGGTACACGCAATTGGACCGAGGTGCGTCAGTTTAACCTAATGTTCTCGACCGAGATGGGCTCGACGGCCGACGGTGCAATGAAAGTCTATCTGCGCCCCGAGACTGCTCAGGGTATCTTCGTTAACTATCTGAACGTGCAAAAGACGGGTCGTATGCGCATCCCATTCGGAATTGCGCAGATTGGAAAGGCCTTCCGCAACGAGATTGTGGCACGTCAGTTTATCTTCCGTATGCGCGAATTTGAGCAGATGGAGATGCAATTCTTTGTGCGTCCCGGAAGCGAGCTCGAGTGGTTCAATAAATGGAAAGAGACACGATTGGCTTGGCACAAGGCGCTTGGATTCGGCGACGAGGCTTACCGCTTCCACGACCACGAGAAGCTGGCCCACTATGCCAACGCCGCCACCGACATTGAATTCCGTATGCCTTTCGGATTCAAAGAGGTCGAGGGCATCCACTCGCGCACCAATTTCGACCTTTCGCAGCACGAGAAATTCTCGGGCAAGAATATAAAATATTTCGACCCCGAGACCAACGAGAGCTACGTCCCCTACGTAATTGAGACCTCTATCGGCGTTGACCGTATGTTCCTGAGTGTAATGTGCGCATCGTACTGCGAGGAGAAACTCGAGAATGGCGAGTCGCGCGTGGTACTGCGTCTGCCGGCAGCCCTTGCACCCGTGAAGCTGGCCGTGCTTCCCCTTGTCAAGAAAGATGGTCTGCCCGAGAAGGCTCGCGAGATAATGAACCAGCTGAAATTCAGCTTCAACTGCTACTACGAGGAAAAAGACTCAATCGGCAAACGCTACCGTCGTATGGACGCAATCGGTACCCCCTATTGCGTTACCATCGACCACCAGACACTTGAGGATGGAATGGTTACACTGCGCGAGCGCGATACAATGGAGCAGCGCCGCGTGGCCATAAGTGACCTCGAAGGCATTATCCGCGACAATGTAACAATCACTTCGGTGCTTAAGAAACTCTCATAATGAAGCTGTTGAACATAAAATCACTCATAATGATGCTTGTGGCCGCTGCGATGCTCGTTGCTTGCGACGAGACCGACGAGGCGGGCGAGTTTGATAATTGGCAGGCTCGCAACGAGGCATTTATCGACTCGATAGCAAAGGTGGCACGTGCCAATGCCGGCGGCGATTGGAAAGTATTCCTTGCCTACGGTCTGCCCGACACATTGCAGTGGGACAATAAATATTATGTCTATTGCAACGTAATCGAGGAGGGCGAGGGGCAAGAGTCGCCGATGTTCAACGACACGGTGCTTGTGAACTACCGCGGCCGACTAATCCCTACAAAGACTTACGAGCGCGGTTACATATTCGACGAGTCGTTTGTGGGCGCATTGGACCCCGCTACCGACGTCCCCGTAAAGCTGAACCTTGCCGGCTGTGTGCGCGGCTGGACGACAGCAATGACACAAATGGTCAAGGGCGACGTGTGGCGCGTTTATGTACCCTCGGAGCTTGGATACGGTGCAATGGGGCAGAGCGCAATTCCCGGCTACTCGACGCTTGTGTTCGAAATGAATTTGATTGACTTTGCCAGAATAGGAACCCCTATTGAATAAGAAGCTGTTTAAATTTATATCGCCGAGTTTTTATAGGTCAAAAACAGAATGTTTTATTATTTTTTTTCAGGGGCGTAGCGGGCTACGTAACCGAGAATAAAGAAAAACAGGTATTTTTGAGCATAAAAACGGCGAAATGACGGCTTCTAATATAAGAAAAACTTCTTTTGGAAATTAAAACAGCTTCTAATAATTATCGGAATAATGGAGACTAAGGAAGGACAGTTTCAGATTGAGCTGAAAGAGGATATTGCCGAGGGCGTTTATGCCAATCTTGCAGTGATTGCCCATTCGAGCTCGGAGTTTGTGTTGGACTTTGTGCGTATGATGCCCGGAGTGTCTAAGGCACAGGTAAAATCGCGCATCGTGATGACCCCCGAGCACGCCAAGCGTCTGATGTTCGCTCTTCAGGATAATCTGCGTCGCTACGAGGCGCAGTTTGGCGAGATTCGTCTGCACGACCAGCGTCCGCCGTATCCCACGGGAGGCTTCAAGGGCGAGGCGTAAGGTACGTTATTAAGGACGCAAATATTATAGTCGGCTGCCACCCCATTGGTGGCAGCCGCCTAATTTGACGTTTATGGGGGGCGCATCGCCGTGGGGTGTGCCGTAAAATGACTATACTCGGTGGGCGTCGGGCCGGGTACAAGGAAAGAGCCGTCAGTCGGCCCGACCTCTTTGCGAGCGGCAGCTTGTTAAGGATGCTTATATATTTAATCGGGCCGTTACGCATTGATGGTAACGGCCCGATTAGGGGTCTGTGCACGCGGGGCGCTATTAGTTGGCCGAGGGCATTGTTACTTGGAACATCGAGCTGTGTGTGTGCTCGCGCAGCAGAATATCTTTCATCTTTTTAAGAATATCGGGATACTGTGATGCAATGTTCTTGTCCTCGTGAACGTCGTTGGCAAGGTCGTAGAGGCTGCACTGTCCGTTCTGTACAACCATCTTCCAATTGCCCATACGCAGAGCCATCATATTCGTCTCGTGGAACTCCCAATAGAGAAATTCGTGTGCCTCTTGGTTGCCCTCGCCCAGAAGCGTGGGGGCAAATGAGAGACCGTCGAAATAGTCGTTCTTGAGGCTCTTGTTGCTGTAACGCTCGATGTAATTGTCGATGCCTGCAATGTCGCAGAATGTGGGCATAAGGTCGTAGAATGCCAGCTGATGGTCGTTCACTGTACCTGCCTCGACCTCTCCGGGCCACCAAGCGATGAAGGGCACGCGTATGCCACCCTCTGTGGTCGAGCGCTTTGTGCCGCGCAGCAGTTTCTCGGTGTTAAAATAGTCGGGGTCGGCGCCACCCTCGGTGTGGGGGCCGTTGTCGCTGGTGAAGATTACGAGTGTGTTCTTGTCGAAGCCTTTCTCTTTGAGCTTTTCAAGAATCTCGCCTACGTAGGCGTCCAGACGGGTTACCATTGCAGCAAATTGTTGGTGTCCGCAGTCGGTGGGGTTGTAGCGCGAGCCTGCGTCGCCGCCGTATGTCCTCTCGGTGCAGAATGTGCCTTGATAGGCCTTGAAAATGCTATCCTCGGGCTGTGCAAGCTCGGCGTGGGGCAGTGTGTAGGTGAATATTCCGAAGAAGGGCTTGTCGGCTGTCTGTTTGTCAATCCACTGCATTGCACGTTGGTGGATAAGGTCGGCTGTGTAGTCCTTGCGGTTCTTGTAGTCCTCGCCGTGCATTCCGTAGGCAATGTTGTTTTGCAGAAGCTCGCGGCGCACCTCGGTGTCGCCTGCCTCGCGGCTGTAGGCGTTGAGGAAATTGGGGTAGTAGAGGTGTGCTTGGAACTGGCACATATAGCCGTAGTACTCGTCTATTCCGCGCTTGTCGGGGGTTGATATTGAGCCTTCGTAGCCGCCTGCCCATTTACCGAACATTCCTGTTGTGTAGCCGTTGTCTTTCATAATCTCGGGCAGGATGATGTGGTTGGGGTCGTAGGGCTCCTGTCCTGTCTGCTGGGGGTCGGTTGTCTTGCCGTAGGTTACCGAGCCTATGCGATACTCTTTGTTTCCGCGCACTTTGGTGTGTCCTGTGTGCTGTCCTGTCATAAATGATGCGCGTGAGGGGGCGCTCACGGGACTGCCTGCGTAGGCTTGTGTGAATCTCATTCCCTCGGCGGCCATACGGTCGAGATTGGGGGTGCTTATGTATTGCTGTCCGTAGCAACCAACGTCGGCGTATCCGAGGTCGTCGCACATTATGTAAATGATATTGGGCTTTTGTGCCTCCTGTGCCTGTACTGTTGCCGAGGCAAGCAGTCCGCATCCGAAAAGAATTAGTTTGTTGTCCATAATATTCCTTTTGTTTTTTTGTTCTTATTTATTGCTCGGCCGGGTTACTTTTTTATGTATATCTTGCAGTTTTTGTAGCCCTTGTCGGTGGTGATGTTCACGATATATACTCCCTCGCCGATGCCGTCGGTGGATATTGTGTTGCCTTTGCTCTTTGCTACAAGTGCTGCATCGGGTGTGTAGAGTGCCATTTGCTCTATTGTGGCGCTGCTTGTCGCTACGATGCTGCGGCCCACCTGCTCGACGCTCACCGTCTCGCTTGTCTCGGGGGTGGCGATGCTTGCCGATGTTTCGTCGGTGTTGGGCGAGAAATAGGCTTTAAGCGCTACGTTGTGCTCAAGGGTGAATGTGTATTCGGCGTTGGTCGATACAATTACGCCCTCTTGACGCCAGCAGATGAATTTTGCGTTGCCGATGGTCTGGGCTGTTGCGGTGAGCTCGGTGCCGCGTGCGTAGCTGTCGGCCACTGTCGAGAGTGTCGCGGTGCCGCGCTTCTTGTCGTTGACGCTGACGCTTGCCGTGCGCTCGCTCTGTGCCTCGACGGCGCTTATCGTAAAGTCGTAAACGAATCCCTCAACGTCGTCCTCGGCAAGGTCGAGGCCGTTGCTGTTGATGCGTACGCGCATACGGCTCTGCTTTTGTGCGGCCCACTCGGGTACGCCGATTGTTGCCGATAGCTCTTTCCCGCTGATGCTCATTGCCTCGGTTGTCTCGAATATTCCGTCGCAATTCCAGTCGAAATAGCAGTTGGCGGTGAGGTCGGCGGCTGCGTTGTTCTTGAGCGTTGCGCTAACCTCGAAGCTCTTGCCGAGGGCAACAGCAGCCTTGTCGGCCGAGTAGAACAGATGCCACGTCGAGGGCTTTGCGCTTGTCTTATAGATAAGATTGTCGGGGGTATCCTCGCCTGCGACATTGAGCAGTGTCAGATAGTTGGCTCCGGCACGTCCGCAGGGGTTGTTGTAAATTTGGTTGTTGCGTGCATAGAGGCTGCGCAGACGGTTGAAGCGGAAGAGGCTCTCGCCGTCGATGTTCAGTGTGTCGCTGCCGCTTGTGAAGAAGAAATATCCGTCGTGCTCTTTGCTTGCCTGTACTTTCCAGCGTGTATCGCTGCCCTCGGCTGCTGCAACGGCACCATTGACAATCCCTACTACTGTTGCGGGTTTTGCTGCCGATGCTATCTGCCAGCCGCTGCTGTTGTTTGTGCCCACAAAGTACCACTCTTGGTTGTTGTCGAATTGGTCGGCACTGCTCATTGCGAGTGTGCCCTCGCCGAGGGTTACGTTCTTTCCGCTCATCCCCTCGATATTGTAGCTTGTGCCTATTGAGCCTATGGCTGCGCTTGCGTCAAAGGGGCGAATCTCGTAGAGGTCCTCGGTCTCGACGAGTTTCCAATATGAACCTACGCGTGATGTGCCTGCCTGCCAAGTAATTACGTATGTCGAGGCTCCGTCCTTGTTCAGTGCACGGGGGCCTGCGCTCTCTTTGTCATAGCTTGTGCAGTCGGTCGAGCTGAAATAGTGGCATCCCGCAATCTCGCCGCTCGTGGCCGATGTTTTAGCTACGTAATATTCGGTGGGAGTGTCGGTGGTGGTTATTCTTGATGCCGATGAGGGGGTCTTGTTGCAACTGCCAATGTAATTGCCTGTGGCTGTGTTTTTTATGTAGAAGCAATTATCTTTGTCGGTGGGGATGAACATCCAGAATTGTGCCTTTGTAACATCGGCGCCCTCGACGGTCATATATCCGTCGGCATTCTCGGTTATGTAGTTTGTGCCTGTGTTTTTCCACTGTATGTAGTAGATTTTTCCTTCGCTGTCGTCGGGCTCGGGAGTGGGCTCGGGTTCGGGCTCAGGCTCAGGCTCGGGGTCGGGGTCGGTGGTTGTGCCGGCTGTGCTTAGTGTGATACCCGACAGGCCGAAGAAGCATCCTGCGTTTGCCGAGCCCTTTGTGATGGTCATTCTTACGACAATTGTGACCTCTGCCTCTACTGTGGCGTCGCTCTCTACCGTCCACACTTTGTGTACGTTGCCGCTCTCTCCGACGCCTGCTGCAATGTCAATGTCGTCGAGCCGGCCAAACTCGCTCAGCGCCTCGGCCGATGCTCCCTGCTCAAGGGCTACGTTCCATTGACGGGTAACACCGTCGCTGTTCTCTTGATAGTTGCTGCCGCCGTTAAGAGCGTGAATATCAAGGCCGATGCTATTGAATGTAAAGCCTGCGGGCACTCCGCTGATGCTCACTGTGAGCTCAATCGTGGGGTCGGTGTTGCCGTTGACATTGGGACACAAAATAGTCTCGTTGATGGCATTGCCGCCGTTGGGCTTAAACTCGTGCGACGATTCAATCGTGGCCTTTGCCCCCTCGATAGGCGCTCCGTGAGCGTCGGCAACATTGACTGTAACGCTGCCTGCATCTGTTCCCGTGCGGCTGAAGGTAAGTCCGATGCTCTGTGCCATAGATAGCTGTGTGGCGAGCATCAAAAATGTAAGTAATAAGAGGTGGATTCTTTTCATTTTATAAAAATTTAGATAATGAAACTTATATTTCTTTGAAGAAAAATCGGTTAATTGCAAAAATAATAAATTTTTGTCTAATATGCAAGGCTCGCTTTATATTTTTCGTGGCCGTCGGGGTTGATGTTTTTTTGTTCGGGGCAAAGACCTGTGCAGCTTTTTTCTTCGCGGTGAATGCAATTGAAATAATTGCCTGCAATCTGTTTTATTCTTCTTTTTTGCCGACTTTTATATATAGCACTGCCTATTCGTCCGATATATAATAAATAAGGTATATAAGCACGAAAATCCTAAGACTGCCGGCCCCGTGCAGAAAATCATATAATATATAGTCGGTAATAAAAATCAATCGCTATTTGCACTCTTTTTTTTAGATACCCCCCCCTAATTTGTGAAAATAACAACTAAATAACCTTTTTTTCAGCCCTGTAAGCATATATTTTACGTCGATTTTTTAGGCAAACGACAAAAAATGGATAAATAGTTTTTTCATTCGGAAAATAATATCTATCTTTGCAAGCCAAAATGCGCGAAAGTGCAAACTAATGTAGTAATTACTTAAAAAATAATATATAACTAAAAAAATTATCAAAATGCCTACAATTCAGCAATTAGTAAGAAAAGGCAGGGAAGTATTGGTAGAGAAGAGCAAGTCGCCCGCGCTTGACAATTGTCCTCAGCGTCGTGGCGTATGTGTTCGTGTTTACACAACTACTCCCAAGAAGCCTAACTCTGCAATGAGAAAAGTAGCTCGTGTTCGCTTGACGAACCAGAAGGAGGTTAACTCTTACATTCCCGGTGAGGGCCATAACCTTCAGGAGCACTCAATCGTACTTGTACGTGGTGGTCGTGTAAAAGACCTTCCCGGTGTACGCTATCACATCATTCGTGGTACATTGGATACCGCAGGTGTTGCCAACCGTACACAGCGTCGTTCAAAGTATGGTGCAAAGCGTCCTAAAGCTAAGAAGTAATTCATTGCATTTGGTAAAGCCTTAAGACAAGGGTAACAGGCTTTTAAAAATAAAGTTTTCCCTTGAAAGACATATTTTAATTAACCGTTTTGGTTTGTTGGAAAGTTATAAAGGTTGAGTAAATGCCTCGGTGGAGGCGTTGAAGAATTGCAATAACGCAACCCCAAACAAAACATTGAATTTTCAAAATGAGAAAAGCAAAACCAAAAAAACGCGTGGTCCTGCCGGATCCCGTTTACAACGATCAGATGGTATCTAAGTTCGTTAACCACCTGATGTATGACGGAAAAAAGAACGTATCGTACACAATTTTCTACGGTGCTCTTGAGCTTGTTGCTAACAAAATGAAGAACGAGGAGAAGACCGCGCTCGAAATTTGGAAGCAGGCTCTTGAGAACATCACTCCCAAAGTAGAGGTTAAGTCGCGCCGTATCGGTGGTGCCACTTTCCAAGTTCCTACTGAAATTCGTCCCGACCGTAAAGAGTCAATCTCAATGAAGAATATGATTCTCTTCGCACGCAAGCGTGGTGGCAAGTCAATGTCCGAGAAGCTCTGCAACGAGATTATGGATGCCTACAACAATCAGGGTGGTGCTTTCAAACGTAAGGAGGATATGCACCGTATGGCCGAGGCTAACCGTGCATTTGCACATTTCCGTTTCTAATCCGTAATAGTATAAGAAAATGGCAAACGATCTTCAATTTACCCGTAATATCGGTATTAGTGCTCACATCGATGCCGGTAAGACTACTACATCGGAGCGTATATTGTACTACACAGGTCTTTCGCACAAGATTGGTGAGGTGCACGATGGTGCAGCTACAATGGACTGGATGGAGCAAGAGCAGGAGCGTGGTATCACAATTACTTCGGCCGCTACAACTACATTCTGGACTTGGAAGAACCAGCAGTATAAATTTAACTTGATTGATACTCCGGGACACGTTGACTTTACAGCCGAGGTTGAGCGTTCGCTTCGCGTGCTCGACGGCGCCATCGCTGCATTCTGCGCAGTAGGTGGTGTTGAGCCTCAGTCCGAGACTGTATGGCGTCAGGCTGACAAGTACAATGTACCCCGTATCGCATACGTCAACAAGATGGACCGCTCGGGTGCCGACTATTTCTCGGTAATGCGCCAGATGAAAGAGATTCTTGGTGCGAACCCCTGCCCCGTAACAATTCCCATTGGTGCCGAGGAGACATTCAAGGGTGTTGTTGACCTTATCAGAATGAAGGCACTTGTATATGCCGATGGCAATCTCGACTACGAGGTTCGCGATATTCCCGCCGAGCTCGTTGACGAGGCCAACCAATGGCGCGAGCACCTTCTTGAGAAGGCTGCCGATTTTGACGAGGAGTTGATGATGAAGGTTCTCGACGACCCCGATTCAATCACCGAGGAGGAGCTCATCGCAGCAATCCGTAAGGGTACCCTCGCAATGGAGATTACTCCTATGACTTGCGGTTCTTCGTTCAAGAACAAGGGTGTTCAGCCTCTGCTCGACTTTGTTTGTGCATTCCTTCCCTCGCCTCTGGATACAGCCGCTGTTGAGGGTGTTAACCCCAAGACCGACGAGACCGAGGTGCGTCGTCCCAGCGTAGATGACAAAACATCTGCTCTTGTGTTCAAGATTGCCACAAACCCTTTCGTAGGTCGTCTTATCTACGTACGCGTTTACTCGGGTAAGCTCGAGTCGGGTTCATACATCTTCGACACACGTTCGGGTCGCAAGGAGCGTATCTCACGTATGTTCCAGATGCACTCGAACAAACAGAACCCCATCGACGTTCTTCCCGCAGGTGATATAGGCGCCGTAATCGGCCTTAAGGATGTTCGCACAGGTGATACACTTTGCGACGAGGACGGCCCCATCGTACTTGAGTCTATGGACTTCCCCGATCCCGTTATCTCGATAGCGGTTGAACCCAAGACACAGAAAGACCTTGACAAGCTCGCCAACGGCCTTGCCAAGCTCGCCGAGGAGGATCCCACATTTACCGTTAAAACCGATGAGCAGTCGGGTCAGACAATTATCTCGGGTATGGGTGAGCTTCACCTCGAGATTATCATCGACCGTCTGAAACGCGAGTTTAATGTAGAGTGTAATCAGGGACGTCCTCAGGTTAGCTACAAAGAGGCTATCACAGAGACCGTACAGGTTGACGAGACCTACAAGAAGCAGACCGGTGGTAAGGGTAAATACGCCAAGATTCTCGTAACAGTCGGTCCCGCCGACGAGGACTTCAAAGAGGGCGGCCTTCAGTTCCTCAACGAGGTTAAGGGTGGTAACGTACCCAAGGAGTTTATCCCCTCGGTACAGAAGGGCTTCCAGAGCGCACTCAAGTCAGGTGTACTCGCAGGTTATCCTATGGACAGCCTCAAGGTAGTGCTTCTCGACGGTGGCTATCACCCCGTTGACTCTGACCAGCTCTCGTTCGAGGTTTGTGCAATTCAGGCATACAAGAACGCCTGCCTCAAGGCCAACCCCGTGCTTCTTGAGCCCGTGATGCGTCTCGAAGTAGTAACTCCCGAGGAGAGTATGGGTGATGTAATTGCCGACCTCAACAAACGTCGCGGTCTTGTACAGGGCTTCGAGACAAGCCGTACCGGTGCCCGCATCGTAAAGGCAATGGTTCCTCTGGCCGAGATGTTCGGTTACGTAACATCGTTGCGTACAATCACCTCGGGTCGTGCAACATCGTCAATGGTTTACGACCACCACGAGCAGCTGAGCGCTTCAATCACAAAGACAATCCTTGAAGAGCTTAAAAAGTAAATAAAAAGCCTGTCGGTTAGCGAATGACTCTTAACCGACAGGCAATTATAAATAATATTAACCAAAAAAAGAGAAATGAGTCAGAAAATCAGAATCAAACTCAAGGCTTACGACCACAACCTCGTTGACAAGTCAGCCGAGAAAATCGTTAAGACAGTGAAGGCAACAGGTGCAATCGTTAGCGGTCCCATACCCTTGCCCACACACAAACGTATCTTTACAGTAAACCGTTCGACATTTGTAAACAAGAAGTCTCGCGAGCAATTCCAGCTCTCTTCATTCAAGAGACTCATCGACATTTACAGCTCGACAGCAAAGACAGTTGATGCTCTTATGAAGCTCGAGTTGCCCAGCGGTGTAGAGGTAGAAATCAAAGTCTAATTAAACAAAGAACATTATTAACCACAATTAAATCAAAACTGAAATGCCAGGATTATTAGGAAAAAAAATCGGAATGATGTCCGTTTTCGGTGCCGATGGTAAGAATATTCCATGCACTGTTATCGAAGCAGGTCCTTGCGCAGTTACACAGGTAAAAACTGTTGAGAAGGATGGTTATGCAGCAGTACAGGTAGGTTTCGAGGATCAGAAAGAGAGCCGCGTAAACCAGCCCCTTGCAGGCCACTTCAAGAAAGCAGGTGTAACTCCCAAGAGACACTTGGCCGAGTTCAAGGATTTTGATACAGAGCTCAACTTGGGCGATGTTATCACAGTTGACCTCTTTGCTGATTCGGTTTATGTAACCGTAATCGGTACTTCTAAGGGAAAAGGTTTCCAGGGTGTTGTAAAGCGCCACAACTTTGGTGGTGTAGGTCAGGCTACTCACGGTCAGCACAACCGCGCTCGCAAGCCGGGTTCAATTGGTGCTTGTTCTTATCCTGCAAAGGTGTTCAAAGGCCTTCGTATGGGTGGACAGATGGGTAACGCACGTGTTACAACACACAACCTACAGGTGTTAAAAGTGATACCTGAGCACAACCTTTTGGTAATAAAAGGCTCTGTTCCGGGTTACAATGGTTCAATCGTAATTGTAGAGAAATAATGGAACTCAGCGTATTAAATATAAAGGGTGAAAACACCGGAAGAAAGGTAACTCTCAACGAGTCTATCTTCGGCATCGAGCCTAACGAGCACGTAGTTTACTTGGACGTTAGACAATATCTTGCCAACCATCGTCAGGGTACCCATAAGTCAAAAGAGAGAAGCGAGATTTCAGGTTCTACACGCAAGCTCGGCCGTCAGAAGGGCGGTGGTGGCGCTCGTCGT
>JAFQUE010000030.1 GCA_017408685.1 Bacteroidaceae bacterium
GTTAGCAGCAAATAAGGATAAAGAATGGGGGATGTTTGAGCGGTGGATTATCCTGTTGCTGTTATTTCATGAAAAGCGAGTTACCCCATTCCCTTATTTGCTGCGTTAAGACAACAACGGCAAGAATATAACGACCGAGGGATGTTGCTTGCAACTCGCAAGCAAAGTTTTATTCGACTTGTGAACTCTGTGCCGGGCGCTTTGGTTCTTTCGCGCGATGAAAGAATATGAAAGCAAGAGTTGAAGAAAAATCCAAGTAAACAACCAAGGTTGATGACTGCCGTAGAATATTAGATGAGCAAAAGCGAGCAAGAACCTCTAAACTGCATTCCCGGACAATCATAAAAACCTATCTTGATTTTTGGGAATAAGGTACTGCCCCAGGCTTTGCAGGTGAGGCCAAAATTCCTCCTATTTAAAATAATATATTATTTTAGGGGAAAAGTGCCGGAATCTCTTTTGATTTTTTTCATTTTTTTGATAGAAATATACGGGAATCTTTTCTACTTTTGCGCCTAAAATGAACAATAGGCGCCCACGCAGCCTGCTTTATTAACGAGAGGATATTGACATGCAGAAGAATTTAGTTATTGTCGAGTCACCGGCAAAAGCAAAGACAATCGAGAAGTTTCTTGGAAAGGATTACAAGGTAATGTCCAGTTATGGACACATTTGCGACCTGAAGAAGAAGGAGTTCAGCATAAACACCACAACATTCGAACCGGAATACGAGATTCCGGCAGAGAAAGAGAAACTTGTAAGCGCCCTCAAGAGTGAGGTGAAGAAGAGTGAGACCGTGTGGCTGGCTTCCGATGAGGACCGCGAGGGAGAGGCCATAAGTTGGCACCTTTACACAGTGTTAGGGCTGAAGCCTGAGAACACAAAGCGTATTGTTTTCCATGAGATTACAAAGAATGCAATCCTTAATGCTATTGAGAACCCGCGCGAGATTGATACCAATCTTGTATATGCACAGCAAGCACGTCGCGTGCTGGACCGCATAGTCGGTTTCAAATTGTCTCCCGTTCTCTGGCGCAAGGTAAAACCCGCACTCTCGGCCGGGCGTGTACAGAGCGTGACAGTGCGTCTGATTGTCGAGCGCGAACGCGAAATAAACAGGTTCACCACCGAAAGCGGCTACCGTGTGACGGCACAATTCTCGCTATCTTCGGGCGAAGTGCTTAACACAGAACTTTCGAAACGTTTCAAGACAAAGGAAGAGGCAATGGCATTCCTCGAATCGTGCAAGGACGCCCGATTCGTGATTGACGATGTAAGCACAAAACCTCTGAAGAAGAGTCCTGCTGCGCCATTCACAACATCCACTCTGCAACAGGAAGCAGCCCGCAAACTTGGCTTTACGGTATCGCAGACCATGATGGTGGCGCAAAGGTTGTATGAATCGGGATTCATCACATACATGCGTACCGACTCGGTAAACCTCTCGTCATTGTGCATTGGTTCATGCAAGAGTGTGGTGACAGAGATGTATGGTGCCGAACATCTCAAGAGCCGCAACTACTCTACAAGTTCAAAGGGTGCGCAGGAAGCCCATGAGGCAATACGCCCCACATACATGGCAAATGCCTCAATCGAAGGCACAATCCCCGAAAAGAGACTGTATGACCTTATATGGAAACGCACCATCGCTTCGCAGATGGCCGACGCGCAGGTTGAGAAGACAACCGTGAACATTGCCATAAGTGGGCATGACGAGTCTTTCGTTGCAACCGGCGAAGTTACCGTGTTTGATGGTTTCCTGCAGGTATACCGCGAGGGTAGTGATGACGAAAATGTGAACGACACTGCGGCAATTCCGGCCGTGCACAAAGGCGACGCTCTGGCGGCAAAGGAGATTGTGGCGACTGAGCGCTTTACACAGCACCCGCCACGTTACACCGAGGCAAGCCTGGTGCGTAAACTTGAGGAATTGGGTATAGGGCGTCCGTCGACTTATGCCCCTACCATCAGTACCATCCAGCAGCGTGGTTATGTGGAAAAAGGCAACAAGAGCGGCACACAGCGCAAATATGATATCATAACTCTCAAGAACAATAAAATCACGGCAAAGGAGGGCAAGGAGACTGTCGGTGCCGAAAAGGCAAAACTCCTGCCAACCGACATAGGCATTGTCGTTAATGACTTCCTGCTCGAATTCTTCCCCGAGATTATGGACTACAACTTCACCGCAAGCGTGGAGAAAGAGTTTGATGAGATTGCCGACGGCAACAGACACTGGGCCGAGCATATCACTGAATTCTACAAGTCATTCGAACCCAAAATAGAGAGCATAATACAGACCAAGAACGAGTACAAGGTAGGGGAGCGCGTGTTGGGCAATGACCCTGCGAGCGGCAAACCGGTATCGGTGAAAATAGGCCGTTTCGGCCCCATTGTACAAATTGGGTCGGCAAGCGATGAGGAGAAACCGCGCTTTGCTCAGATGAAACCGGGGCAGACCCTCGAAACAATAACACTTGAAGAGGCGCTTGGCCTGTTCAGTCTTCCGCGCACTTTGGGTGAATACGAAGGAGCAACGGTTACAATCGGTGCCGGCAGGTTCGGTCCTTACATAAAGCACGGCAATGCATACGTGACACTTCCCAAGACACACGACCCGCTCACTGTGACGCTGGAAGAGGCCACTGCCCTCATAGAGGAGAAGCAGAAGGCCGAAGCACAGCGGGTTATCAAGAAGTTCGAGGCAGAACCTGAATTACAGGTACTCAACGGCCGTTTCGGTCCCTACATAGCATACAAGGGAAGCAACTACAAGTTGCCAAAGAATGTAACGCCTGCCGAACTCTCGCTCGAGGAGTGCATGGAGATTGTGAACAAGCAGCAGGAGGGCGGCAAGGCACCTGCAAAGAGAAGATACACAAAGAAGAAGTAACACGGAATGACACGCATATTCCTCATAGGTTACATGGGAGCAGGCAAGACCACGCTCGGGCGTGCGCTTGCTGCTGCAATAGGGGTCGAGTTCATTGACCTTGACTATTACATCGAGGAGAGGTTCCGCAAGACCGTATCACAGATTTTTGCCGAAAAGGGAGAGGAGGAGTTCCGCAATATCGAACGGAGAATGCTTCATGAAGTAGGTGAGTTCGAGAATGTAATCATCTCCACGGGCGGCGGTACACCCTGTTTCTTCGACAATGTGGAATACATGAACGCCCAAGGCACAACCGTGTTTCTTGACGTCCCCTTGGAAAGGCTTTTCATAAGGTTGAGCATTGCCCGCAGCAAGCGCCCGCTCATCAAGGACAAGAACGACGATGAACTGCGTGCATTCATAGGGGAGCAGTTACAGAAGAGGTTGCCGCACTACAGCAAGGCCCTGCACACATTCCGGGCCGATAAACTTGAAGACAGGACACAGATAGACATGTCGGTTGAGGCATTTCGCCGGCAGTTCGAAGTATAAGACACGGAATATAAACACTATTTTGAATCATTATCAAACACCACTGCAATGAGAAAATGGCGCATTGAAGATTCAGAGGAACTGTACAACATCAACGGATGGGGTGCTTCCTATTTCAGTATCAACGAAAAAGGCAACGTTGCCGTGACACCCAAGAAAGACGGTGTGCAAATTGACTTGAAGGAACTAATGGACGAACTGCAGTTGCGCGATGTTGCAGCGCCGGTGCTCCTTCGCTTCCCCGATATCCTTGACAACCGCATTGAGAAGATTGCCGGGTGTTTCAAGATTGCTGCCGAGGAGTACAACTACAAGGGAGAAAGTTTCATAGTGTACCCCATAAAGGTGAACCAAATGCGCCCGGTGGTGGAAGAGATTACCAGTCACGGAAAGAGATACAACATTGGTCTTGAGGCTGGTTCAAAACCCGAACTTCATGCGGTCATTGCAATGAACACCGACAACGACTCGCTCATAATATGCAACGGTTACAAGGACGACAGTTACATTGAACTTGCACTGCTTGCACAGAAGATGGGCCGCCACATATTCCTTGTGGTGGAGAAACTCAACGAACTGAAGCGCATTGCAAAAATAGGCAAGCGTCTTGGAGTGCGCCCCAACATAGGCATACGCATAAAACTCGCCAGCGAGGGCAGCGGGCGTTGGGAGGAGAGCGGCGGCGACGCAAGCAAGTTCGGCCTCACGTCGAGCGAACTGCTCGAGGCGCTTGAGATTCTCGAGAAATATGACATAAAGGATTGCCTGCGCCTCATTCATTTCCACATAGGCAGCCAGGTGACACGCATACGTCACATAAAGACAGCCCTGCGCGAGGCCTCGCAGTTCTATGTGCAGTTGCACAAACTGGGCTACAACATAGAGTTTACCGACATTGGCGGCGGCCTTGGTGTGGACTATGACGGCACACGCTCATCAAGCAGCGAGAGCAGTGTCAACTACTCAATTCAGGAGTATGTGAACGACGCCATATACACTATGGTAGACGCAGCCGACAAGAACGGCATACCTCACCCCAACATCATCACCGAGAGCGGTCGCTCCGTTTCGGCGCACCATGCTATTCTGGTGTTCGAGGTCCTGGAGACAGCAGCCCTGCCCCAGATGGATGAGGATTGGGAAGTGGCGGCAAATGACCACGAACTTGCCAAGGAACTCTACAAGATATGGTGCGAACTCGACCAGCGCACCATGCTTGAAGCGCTGCACGACGCGCAGCAGATTCGCGAAGAGGCTCTTGAACTCTTCAGCCACGGCATTGTAGACCTTAAGACACGTGCGCAAATCGAGAGCATGTTCTGGAGCGTAATACGTGAAATACTTGCCATTGCAAAGAACATGAAACACGTCCCCGACGACTTCCGTAAACTCCCTAAGTTGCTTGCCGACAAATATTTCTGCAACTTCTCACTCTTCCAGAGCCTGCCCGACAGTTGGGGTATAGACCAGTTCTTCCCCATCATGCCCATACACAGGCTCGACGAACGCCCCGACCGCAACTGTACCATACAGGACATGACCTGCGACAGCGACGGCAAGATTACAGACTTCATAAACTACAACACCAAGGCCGACTCGCTGAAGGTGCACAAACTCAAATCGACCGAACCATACTACCTTGGTGTGTTCCTTGTTGGGGCATATCAGGAGATTCTTGGCGACATGCACAATCTTTTCGGCGACACCAATGCTGTACACATCAGCGTGGACAACGACGGTTACCATATCGACAAGATAATTGACGGCGAGACCATTGCCGACGTGCTTGACTATGTGCAGTACGACGCCCGCAAACTTGTGCGCACACTGGAACGCTGGGTGACAAGCGCCGTCAAGGAGGGCAAGATAAGTCTTGAGGAGGGCAAGGAGTTTCTCTCGAATTATCGTTCAGGGCTCTACGGTTACACCTATCTCGATTATTGATGAAGAGAAAGATAACAATTATAAAGGTTGGAGGGAAGATTGTCGAGGATAGCGAGAACCTTGGCAATCTTCTCGACCGTTTTGCCCGTATTGAAGGAGGCAAGGTGCTCATTCATGGCGGCGGGCGCTCGGCAACACGCATGGCCGAGAGGCTTGGCATTGAAAGCCGCATGGTGGACGGGCGCCGCATAACAGACAGCGATACCCTTCAGGTGGTGACAATGGTATATGGCGGGCTTGTCAACAAGAATATCGTGGCACAACTGCAGGCGCGAGGTGTGAATGCCTTGGGACTTACCGGTGCCGACTGCAATATAATCAGGGCGCAGAAACGCCCTGCCACAACCATCGACTATGGATTTGTGGGCGACGTGGAGCATGCCGACGGCGACATGCTTTCAAGGTTCATAGAACAAGGCATTGCCCCGGTTGTTGCACCGCTCACGCACGACGGTAAGGGGAACCTGCTCAACACGAATGCCGACACCATGGCTGCCGAAACGGCAAAGGCGCTTGCCTCACTTTACGACGTTACACTCATCTATTGTTTTGAACATCCCGGGGTAATGCGTAACCCCGATGACGCAAACAGCCTCATTCCGGCAATTACACGTGAGAGTTACCGCACACTGCTTGCCGGTGGCATTATAAGCGGCGGCATGATTCCAAAGATTGACAATGCCTTCAATGCCATAGAAAATGGTGTAAAGGAGGTAGTCATAACCCGTGCCGACGCCATCGACGGCACACAGGGCACTCACATAACAGCATGACAAAGGAACAGATAATGCACCCCAAGTGGGGGCGTGTTGTTGTAACACGTAACCCAAGGGCACGCAGGATTGTCATGCGCGCACGTCCCGAGGCCATACACATGACCATACCCGCAAATGCCACCACCGCCGACATTGAGCGTGCTCTTGACCGGCATGGTGATAAACTCTTGTGCAGGCAGAAGGAGAATGCCCCCGTGCCGTTCGACAAGGAGTTTTCCATAAATGCCCCCAATTTCAGGCTCAGGGTAGAGGAAAGCAGAACGGCAAATATAATGGTTACAGGCAGTAACGGCACATACATATTGCATTGTCCTGTGGGAACAGACTACACCATGGCGGGCACGCAACAGGCATTGCGCCAATGCATTAAGGCTGCAATGAAACATTGTGCAGGTTCAGTTCTTCCGGCACGTCTGAAGACACTTGCCACGGAACACGGGTTCAAGTACAACCGCTGTACGGTACGCGATGTACATTCACGTTGGGGAAGTTGCACGTCTACCGGCAACATAAACCTCAACATGCACCTCATAATTCTCCCCTGCCGACTAATAGACTACGTTCTGTTGCACGAACTGTGTCACACTGTGGAGATGAACCACAGCGACAGGTTCTGGGCGCTGCTCGACCGTTGCACCGCCCCCGACAAAGCAAAGACTCTCCGCGCCAAACTCAAGAAAGAGAAGTTCATTGTCTAAAGAGACACTTCCGCATTCCCCGCTTGCTCATCACTCTCATGCCAAGGGTTGGGAACAGGCGGTAAGGACCTGTGAATCTTCATGACCATGTACACCGACAATAGTGTAAAAAACAGGAATGCCGCAATCTCAATTCCAACGGCAGTCTCCTGCGGAACATAATTCTGCAGCAGTTCAGTCTCGCTTTCGGTACCTATAGCCAATGTCATGAGAGTTGCAATGGTGTTGTTGAGCACATGACCTACAATTACCGACATAAGACTGCCCGTGCGGTAATACATCCAACCGAAGACTATTCCCAGAAGTGTGGCATATACAATCTGTACGGGGTTCATGTGGAACACGCCGAATATAAGCGCCGATACCACTATTGCCAACCATGGCGAGCGCAGGTTGCGCAGCATATATCCTTCTATGGCACCGCGGAACATTATCTCCTCGAGTAACGGGGCAAGCAGTGAAATTGTAAAAGCCCCCAGCAGGGTGTGGCTGAGGCCGACGAACTCATTCTCGAGTATATTATCAAGCGGAAACCACTGCACGAATATATTCAATGCGAACATTGATGTAAAGACAAGCACGGTGGAATAGAACAGCGGTTTGGTTTCAATGGAGCGTAAGAGACCCCAACGCAAACGGAACAGTTTGGTATGATGGATGAACAGCAGCATTGCAGCAGCCGAAAGAAAAAGACCGACAGCCATTATATTTGTCTTGAACCCGGCAAACAATGGATTATCGAGCGCCAACTCAATATTGCCCGGAACTTCGGGCAGGCTACTCCCGGTAGCCATAGCATATATAAGATAACCGCCTGTTGCCAAGGCTGTGAACAACATTTGGAACAAAGAATACACCAGCAGCAACAGCGCGGCAACACCTGCAATCTTCAATAACTTCTTCATTTCAACAATCATATTCCACGTTTAACTCTTGCAACATCTACACCTATCTGCAGTTTAAGGGCGTCGATGGTGCCGAATTTGACTTCGCCGCGCAAGCGGCGTACGGGCTCAACAACAATCCGTTTGCCGTATATATCACCGCTGAAATCTATAATATGCACCTCAATGCTGCGCAACATCCTGTCACTTACGGTGGGGTTCACGCCTATGTTCATCACGCCTTTGCAATGTCCGCCGTCAAGTTCAACATCCACTTCATATACTCCGTTCGAGGGAAGCAGTTTCATCTCATCGTCAAGTTGCACATTCGCCGTGGGAAAACCTATTCCGCGCCCTATTCCGGCACCCTTTACAACAGTACCCGCGAACATGTATCCGTGCCCGAGCAACTCCCTTGCCGCCGGTATGTCGCCCGCCGAAAGCGCACGGCGCACAGCGGTTGAACTGACCTTTTTGCTGTCAAGTTCAAACGGTGAAAAGCGCATAACCTCAATACCGCATTCCTTGCCATACCCGACATACTGCTCAAAACCTTCACCCTCGCACGGCTTGCCGAAGCGGTGGTCATACCCGACCCCGAGAAGTTTTACTCCAAGAAGCCCGGCAAGCACCTCGCGCATGAAGCGTCCGGCACTCATGGCTGCCATGCAGGTGTCAAAGTCGAGCAACACCAGTCTGTCAACGTCCGCTTGCTCAAGAAGAACCGCCTTCTCGCTGTTTGTAGTAAGCAGGAACGGTTCAGCGGCACCGTCGAACAGCAAACGCGGGTGGCGTGCAAAGGTTACCACGGTCAACGGCAGTCCTTTGGTGTCCGCTGCCTCGCGCAGTTCGGCAAGCATTGCCTTGTGGCCAAGGTGAACCCCGTCAAACGAGCCAATGGTCGCTGCACATGGCCGGTTGCCGCAATCTCTTATATCAGTTATTATTTCCATACATTCAATCATTCATAATCTCATCGCTCCAGGGCGCGTTCCTCTCCATAAGGTATGCGTCAATGCCGACTGCGCGAGCCGCCTCACAATTTTCGGCAGAATCGTCAAAAAACAGGCAGTCATCCGGTGCCGCACCCTCGGCGGCCAGCACCTGCCTGAAAATCTCAGGTTCAGGTTTGCGCAATCCCATGCGGTACGAAAGGTAGAGCGCGTCAAAGAAATTCTGCAAAGGTTCTCCCATTGTTTCAAGGAAACGGCGTTCAATTTCGGACCAATGGCCCTCATTGGTATTGCTCAGCATTACCACGCGGTACCCTTGTGAGCGCAGTTGCTGTATGCGGCGGAACTTATACGGGGCATATTCCCCGAGCATAAGGTTCCACACCTCATGCAGGCGTGTCGAGAGATTCTCACGCAGTTCGTTGCGTACACCTTCCGGCAACTGCGAGGCAATATATTCGAACATTCCGGATGTTGATATGTCACCACGGTCATACTTCATCATGTTGACATTCATAAGGCAATTCCTTTCAGTGAGCAGAGGTGCGTCTGCTCCCATCTCAAGCAACGCCGCGAATGAACGTTCGACATGCAGGTCTATGAGCACACCGCCAAGGTCAAATATAAGGACTTTCTTGCCTGTAAACATCTTCTTTGTTTTTTTATTATTCTAAACACAAAAATAGGTAAAAATTCCATCAGAATGAAATTTTATCTATTTTTGCGATGTTTTATGCAAGGTTTACGCATGTCCCCTCAATTTACATGGGAACAGTAAAATGTATTAACAAAATTTAACAATCGGGGGGGGGTAAATCGTGAAGTTTTTGTAAGTTTGCCGCGTCAAACAGAATAAAAAGAAGATACAAAACAGATTAGTTATGGACATACTTAAAATTGAGAACGTCACCAAGAGTTTTGCCAACCATGTGGCACTCGATGACGTGTCGCTGACAATCCCCGAGGGGTCGATATATGGCCTGCTGGGGCCTAACGGCGCCGGAAAGACAACACTTTTGCGCATTATAAACCGCATAACCACCCCCAACAGCGGGCGTGTGCTTTTCTGCGGCAAGGAGATAAGTGCCGAAGATATATACAACATAGGTTACATGCCCGAGGAACGCGGTCTTTACAAGAAGATGAAGGTTGGCGAACAGGCTGTATTCTTTGCACGCCTCAAAGGAATGTCGCGCAAGGACGCTACCGCAAAACTCAAAGAGTGGTTCGGAAAGTTCGGCATTGAAGATTGGTGGAACAGGGAGATTGGGGAACTCTCCAAGGGTATGGCACAGAAAGTGCAGTTCATAACCACGGTGCTCCATGAACCGAAACTGCTCATCTTCGATGAACCGTTCTCCGGTTTTGACCCCATAAACGCGAACATGCTCAAGAGCGAGATTCTTGCCCTGCGCGACAAAGGTACCACAATCATCTTCTCAACGCACAACATGTCGTCGGTCGAGGAGGTGTGCGACCACATTACACTGATAGACAAATCGAGGAACATACTCTCGGGCAATGTGGACGAGATTCGTCACAAGCATGGCGCCAACATCTTCGAGATAAGTTACCGCGGCAACGAAGAGGCCCTCAACGGTGCATTGGCCGGCATATGCGAGATAATGGAGTCCAAATCATCGCTTGCAGGTTACAATACCATGAAGATACACATTGCAACCGACGCCCAAGTGCGCAACGTGATAGACAAAGCAAACAGCAGCGTGGAGATACGTTCGTTCAGCGAAGTAATACCTTCAATGAACGACATCTTCATCCGCGCCGTTAACGGTAATCTCTAAATTACAAGTACCATGAAAAGCAAAATTGGAATAATAATAGGGCGCGAATTCAACGAACGCGTACGCAAAAAATCATTCATCATTACCACACTGCTTACCCCATTGCTCATGCTGGGTCTGCTGGTTGCCCCAATGCTGCTGTCGACCTATTCAGGAGACGAGCAGAAGAAAATTGCCGTTGTTGATGACAGCAACATCATTGGCGCCCATCTTCAGAGCACCGACGAGATAAACTTCATTGAGACTGAACTGCCCATTGAAATTGCCCGCAAGGAACATCTCGAGGAGTTTGCAATCCTGCACATTGGAAAGGATATCATGTCAAACCCCTCGGACATACGTCTCTACACCAACTCCACAGCGTCTATAACCATGGAGATGAACATTGCCACCCAGGTAAAAATGGTAATTGAGAACATAAAACTGCAACAGCAGGACATTGAGAACCTGCCGGCAATAATAGCAAGCATACAGACCGAGGTAAACATGCAGTCCTTTGCCAATGACACAAGCGAGGACAGCGGCGACAAGGCGAATTCATCGATTGTGGCAACGGTAATCGCATACCTGCTCAGTTTCATACTCTACATGTTCATTCTTCTGTACGGTTCAATGGTAATGCAGTCTGTCATTGAAGAGAAGAACAGCCGTGTGCTCGAGGTAATGGTATCATCGGTGCGCCCAATGGAGATGATGATGGGCAAAATACTTGGAGTGGCAAGTGTTGCGCTGTTGCAGATTGCAATATGGCTTGTCATTATTCTTGGTGCAGGTTATTTCATAATTCCCGAACTCATCCCCGATGAGGTCGCCATGGCAGTAGCCATGCTTCAGCAGGGTGCTTCGCCCGAAACATTGAACACCGACACCGACATGAGTCTGCTGCAAGCCATTGCAACGCTCACCGATGTGGGTTACCTTGCCAAGATTGTGGTATCGCTGGTAGTATTCATGACAGGTGGATTCCTGCTTTATGCAGCACTCTTTGCAGCAGTGGGTTCTGCCGTAGATACACCGCAGGATGCACAGCAGTTGCAGACACCTATAACAATACCCATTATCCTGAGTCTCTTTGTAATGCTCTCGGTTATCAACGACCCGGGGTCGGACCTCGCATTCTGGTTCTCGATGATACCGCTCACATCGCCTATTGTCATGATGGCACGCATTCCGTATGACATTCCCACATGGGAGATTCTTGTGTCACTGGGCATACTCGTTGCCACATTCATTGCAACCGCATGGGCTGCCGGCAAGATTTACCGCACCGGAATTCTAATGCACGGCAGCAAACCCTCGTTCAAGGAACTGTGGAAGTGGCTCAGGTTCAAATAGACCGGAAACCAAGCAATTGACCGCGGATTCAGGCAATGGTTTGCCTGTTGAAAGATAATGGAGAGCAAAAAATTGCTCTCCATTATCTTTCAACAACAAAAAATCATTATCTTCGCATAAATTTGATAACCGTATAGTTTGATGAAAGAATTTGTCATATCTACAACAAAGAAAGAGACTGCAATTCTGGTGGGTTTGATAACCTCGACACAGAACGAGCGCAAGACAAACGAGTATCTTGACGAACTCGAATTCCTTGCGCAGACTGCCGGTGCCGAGGTGGTGAAACGGTTTACCCAGCGCATAGACCATCCGCACCCTGTAACGTATGTAGGAACGGGAAAACTGGCCGAGATTGCCGAGTATGTGGAAATGCTCAAGGACAGCGACGACGAGATTGGTATGGTAATCTTTGACGACGAACTCTCGGCAAAGCAGTTGCGCAACATCGAGAAGGAGTTGAAGATAAAGATACTCGACCGCACATCGCTCATCCTTGACATCTTTGCCATGCGCGCACAGACAGCCCACGCAAAGGTTCAGGTTGAACTTGCACAGTACAAATACATGCTTCCGCGCCTGCAGCGCCTGTGGACTCACCTCGAACGCCAGGGTGGCGGTTCCGGTGGAGCCGGCGGCGGCAAAGGCGGCAGTGTGGGACTCCGCGGTCCGGGTGAGACACAGTTGGAGATGGACCGCCGTATAATTTTGGGCCGTATGTCGCTGCTGAAAGAGCAACTGGCCCAGATAGACAAGCAGAAGAGCATACAGCGCAAGAACCGCGGTCGCCTCATACGCGTGGCATTGGTGGGGTATACCAACGTGGGAAAATCGACCCTCATGAACCTGCTTGCAAAGAGTGAGGTATTTGCCGAGAACAAACTGTTTGCAACACTCGACACCACGGTGCGCAAGGTAATCATCGAGAACCTGCCGTTCCTGCTCTCCGACACTGTAGGTTTCATACGCAAACTCCCCACCGACCTTGTGGAGTCGTTCAAGTCCACGCTTGACGAGGTGCGTGAAGCCGACCTCCTGCTGCACGTTGTCGACGTGTCGCACCCCGAGTTCGAGGAGCAGATTGCAGTTGTGGAGAAGACGCTTGCTGACCTAAACTGCGGCGACAAACCCATTATGGTAATCTTCAACAAGATTGACGCCTTTACGTACGTGCAGAAGGAGGAGGATGACCTCACCCCCAAGACCCGCGAGAACATCACTCTTGACGAACTCAAGGAGACATGGATGAACAGACTTGCCGACAACTGCCTGTTCATTTCGGCACGTGAGAAGCAGAACATCGAGGACCTGAAAGAGAAGCTTTACAAGAAAGTGTGCGAACTGCACGTGCAGAAGTACCCGTATAATGACTTCCTGTACCAGACATACGAGGAAGGTGAAAACTGAAAGGTGAAAGCGAAGTTTCGACAACATGAGCAGTGTGGCACCTCACATAAAATAAAAAAATAACCATATAAACTAAAGCAATAACACTATGGCAGCAATTCCTGAATTCAAGTATGCCCACATGTTCCAGCATGGCGAGGATACAACCGAGTATTATCTCCTGACCAAGGAGGGTGTATCAGTAGGCGAGTTTGAGGGCAAGCCAATGCTCAAGGTAACCCCCGAGGCATTGACTCTCCTCTCACGCACAGCATTCCGCGACGTATCGTTCATGTTGCGCCGCGCCCACAACGAGCAGGTAGCAAAGATTCTTGCCGACCCCGAGGCAAGCGACAACGACAAATACGTAGCGCTTACATTCCTGCGCAATGCCGAGGTTGCATGCAAGGGACAACTTCCCCTGTGCCAGGATACCGGTACCGCAATCATCCACGGCGAGAAGGGCCAACAGGTGTGGACCGGTTTCTGCGACGAGGAGGCACTCTCACGCGGTGTGTTCGACACATACACACAGGAGAACCTGCGCTACAGTCAGAATGCTCCTTTGACAATGTATGACGAGGTTAACACCAAATGCAACCTCCCTGCACAGATTGACATCGAGGCAACCGAAGGCATGGAGTACAAGTTCCTCATGGTGACAAAGGGCGGCGGTTCTGCTAACAAGACATACCTATACCAGGAGACAAAAGCACTCCTTAACCCTGCTACGCTTGTTCCTTTCCTCGTTGAGAAGATGAAAAGTCTGGGTACAGCCGCTTGTCCTCCCTACCACATTGCATTCGTTATTGGCGGTACATCGGCCGAGAAGAACCTCTTGACCGTGAAGCTCGCTTCAACACACTACTACGACGACCTGCCTACAACAGGCGACGAGACAGGTCGCGCATTCCGCGATATCGAACTCGAGAAGCAGTTGCTCGATGAGGCTCACCGCATTGGCCTTGGCGCACAGTTCGGCGGCAAGTACCTTGCTCACGACATCCGCGTTGTACGCCTTCCGCGCCACGGCGCAAGTTGCCCTGTCGGCATGGGCGTGAGCTGTTCGGCCGACCGCAACATCAAAGCAAAAATCAACAAGGACGGTATATGGATTGAGAAACTCGACGACCAGCCCGCAACACTCATCCCCGAGGAACTGCGCAATGCCGGCGAGGGCGAGATTGTACGTGTCGACCTCAACCGCCCAATGAAGGAGGTATGTGCCCAGTTGTCACAGTACCCCATTGCAACACGCCTTTCACTCAACGGCACAATTATCGTTGGCCGTGACATCGCTCATGCAAAACTGAAAGAGCGCATTGACCGTGGCGAGGGTCTTCCGCAGTACATCAAGGACCACCCAATCTACTATGCCGGTCCGGCAAAGACTCCCGCAGGCATGCCTTGCGGTTCAATGGGTCCCACAACAGCAGGCCGCATGGACTCATACGTCGACCTGTTCCAGGAGAACGGCGGTTCAATGATTATGCTTGCCAAGGGTAACCGCAGCCAGCAGGTAACCGACGCTTGCCAGAAGCACGGCGGTTTCTATCTTGGTTCAATAGGCGGTCCTGCCGCAATCCTTGCACAGAACAACATAAAGAGCATTGAGTGCGTAGAGTACCCCGAACTCGGCATGGAGGCAATTTGGAAAATTGAAGTCGAGGACTTCCCCGCATTCATCCTCGTCGATGACAAGGGCAATGACTTCTTCAAGCAGATTAAGCCACGCTGCCCGGGCAGTTGCAAGTAAAAACTTATATTAAGCGGAGCGGCCTTTAAAGCCGCTCCCGCATCTTAAGACATGATAACTATAAACATACTCATCCACGTAATCGCCGCAATGTCGGTTTTCGTATTCATCCTTTTTGCCTTCGACAAACTATTTGCAAAAATGGACACATGGAGAATCCCCGAGGCAGTGCTCCTGTGGTTCTCGTTCTTTGGCGGCGCAGCCGGCGCACTGGCAGCAATGAGTCTTTTCAATCACAAGACGGATAAGAAATGGTTTACAAAGACCATTCCTTTCATGCTCATGCTGCACATTACGTTGCTGGTGGTTTTTATATATATATGAAAAGGCATGGAGTGCAAACTTTTTGTTTTTTTAATAAAAAACTTTTCTCACAGTTTTGTTATATCAAATAAATTTATGACTTTCGCATTCAAGATAATTAATTATACAAAACAACCTAATTTATACAACTATGGATAAGTCATTGAAAGGAACAAAGACCGAGGCTAACCTTTGGGCAGCCTTTGCGGGTGAGAGCCAGGCACGTAACAAGTATACATTCTATGCCAGCAAGGCCAAGAAAGAGGGTTATGAGCAGATTGCTGCAATCTTCCAGGAGACAGCCGACCAGGAGAAGGAGCATGCGAAGTTGTGGTTCAAGCAGGTGCATGGCATTGGCAGCACCGCCGAGAATCTTGTAGACGCCGCTGCAGGTGAGAACTATGAGTGGACCGACATGTACCCCACTATGGCAAAGGAGGCCCGCGAGGAGGGTTTTGTTGAGATTGCCGCTCTCTTTGAGGCTGTTGCAAGAGTGGAGAAGGTTCACGAGGACCGTTATAAGAAGTTCCTCGAGAACGTACAGAACGGCATGGTATTCAGCCGCGACGAGGAGTGTGTATGGCAGTGCCGCAACTGCGGTCACCTGCATGTGGGCAAAATGGCTCCGGAGATGTGCCCCGTTTGCGCACACCCGAAGGCATACTTCCAACTTAAGCCCGAGAATTATTGATAACTCATCAATTATTCACTAAAAAAGCGCCCGCCGGGCGCTTTTTTTAATGGGTAGTGTTTGTGTCTGTTCCTAATCAGTAACGGAACAAGACATTTGAGGCAATCTCTTCCGTTCAGAAATTCGCACTCACGCCAAGCAGGCCTCTTGCACCGCGTGCCTCATAACCCGCATACTCAAGATAGCGGTCATTCAGCAGGTTGCTGCCCTGAATATACACGCCCAACCATGGGAATATGTTGTAGTTTATCCTTGCGCTAAGGTCGTTTTTGCTGTTGGCTCTTGTGCCGGCACTCTTGGTGAACAGCATGAAGTTGTAGCCTACGTTGAATGTGAAACCTCTGAACGGTTTCACTTCGGCGTTCAGATTGCATGTTACCTCGGGTTTCATCATCAGAAGTGCCCTCTTGCTGCAGTCCCAGAAGTCGTAACGGCAGTCTCCGGCAATCCTTAACCACCCGCCAAGGTCGTAACCTGCGCCAAGCGACACGTGCACGTCGTGCGTGTTGCATTGCGCGATATTGCTGTATATGATATCATAAGGCACATCAGTTCCCTCGCTACAGTATTGCAGCACATCGTCTTTAGTGTACGCATATCCGGCTGCAACATCAAGCGAGAATGCGCCGGCCGTGAATGTGGCTCCTGCTTCAGTGTCAGCAATCCTGTACGTGGGTTTCAGGCGGGTGCTTGCCTCGTTGTCGAAATTCCAATAAGGTGTAATGCTGCCTATGTGTGCAAGACTGTTGCCTGTGCGCCCGCCGGTTGCGGAGGCATATAATGAAACCCTCTCGTCAAACGCTTTTCTTATCTTTATGTCCGGCGCAATGGCGAATACAGGGCCGTTGGCTGTGAGCAGGTTCATCTTTGCGCCGAGGTGCATGTCCCAACCGCCGAACATGAAGTCTATGAACGGGTCGGCGTTTATCAGACAGTAGTCCCTGTATGGGTGTGCAGCCTTGCGCAGTGTCCTGTTGAAGAGGTATGCGTCAACGCTCACGGCAAAACCCGCTTTCCTGACTTCGCGGTTCTCGATTCCGTACCATATTCCCGCACCTGCGCAAATGCGCTTCTCGTTTATGCCTTTGTCGCTGCCGGCGCTGTATTTGCGGCTGTAGTCCATGTATGCCGCGTTGAAACGGTAACCGAATGTACTGCCGGGCGCCGACTCTCCGTTGAGGTACACGCCGTAGTTCATGCTGTTCTGGCTGTTGCCTGTGCCGGCAGCATTCTCTTTCCGCTGGTAGTTGAAAACACGGTTGCCGAAGTCGCCGCCCACATCAAGTCTCAGAGCATTGAAATTGTGCGTGTAACCTATGCCGGCAGCACTGCTGTACATGCGCGAATCCCACTTCCCGCGCTCCCGGAATCGGCGAATACCTGTTTTGTAACCGTCCAAGGCACCAAAGAACCTTATGTTGTCTCTTGCGGTGATGTCGCGGTTGTATGCTGCCTTCACGTCAAGTCCGTTGCCTGTCCCGTATCCGGCCCTTGCATACCCGCTGTACAGCCTCGAGGGTTCCTTTGTCACCTCCCTTGTGTCTCTCTCGCTCACGAAACCGATGTAAGGCATTGCTTCCGACGTGAACTCATACTCGGGTGTGCTCTTGCTGCTCCCTATGGCAGTAGTGGGCACAAAACTCTTCTTGTTCACATTTATGTGCACGGGATTGTACTCGTTGTGTACGTTCACCACAGCCCTCAAAGAGTCGGTCTGCGCAAACAGTGTGCACGAAAGCATTGCGGCTGCTGCTGATAATATGATTCTTCTCATTGTTGCTCGTTGTTACTGTCCTCTAATCTTGTCAGGCGTTCCTGTATCATTTCCTTTATCTCATCGTCGGCCTCGTAGTTGTTCTGCAATGACACTAAATACTCCCTTGCCTCCATTTTCTTTCCTTGGTTCATATATACATCGGCCAGCAGCACGAAACTGCGTGCAAGCCAATAGGCGTGCGGCGTGCTAACCTCGATGTAATCGAAGATTTCCTCCTCGCACTCCTCGTATTGCCCGTCGTCGAACATTATTTCGGCAATCAGGTACTTGCTCTCGGCTCCTTCCCTGGTGCGTGTGTCCTCGGCAAGCGGTTCAAGGTCGTCCATAGCCGTTTCGTTATTGCCCTGTGCCATGTATGCCTTTGCACGGTTTAGCATGGCTTCGCGTTGCCGGTCGGGTTCTACATTGCTGTTGCCCACCAGTTGTCCGGCGCTGTTTATCACCTCGGCATGGTTGTCAATCTTCTTCGCCGCGCGTATTATGTTTATGTGCGCAGTGTTGCGGCGCCCCTCGTCCAATGTCACGTCTACCAGTTCCTTGAAGGTGGTGATTACGCGCTGGTATTGCCCTGTGTTGAAGTAGATTTCGCCGGCACGTATGAGAGCCTCCTCCCTGAACTTGTTGTCGGGGTATGCAATTACTGCCTCAAGGTTATCCAGTGCGGCGTCGTAATCCTTCTCCTGGTACTGGATTAACCCTAAATAGTAATGGCTGTTGAGCCTGAAGGCTCCGTTCTTGAACTCGTCGAGGTATTCGTTGAACTTAATCTTGGCGCTGGCGAGGTCACGTTTGCTGTAGAACCTTTCGGCGGCAGTGTATGCAAGGGTGTCAAGACCGTTGCTGTCCACTGCCTGCAGTCCCTTGGTGTTCTCCACATATTCGGCATATGCCTTTACGTTGCCCTGCTCAATGTAGATGTTTCTGAGGTCCTGCAATGCCAATTGTGCCTCCTCGCTGTGCGGGTACTGAGCAATAATCTCCTTGTAAGCACTTATGGCCTTTGAATACTCGCCGTTGTTGTTGTATATCATCGCTTTCTCTGTGGCGGCGCGGCGTGTCAGCTGGCTTGCGGGGTATCTTTTCGCGAGTTCGTCATATATGACAATGGCGTCCTTGTGCCTGTTCATCTCAATGTATGTGCGTCCCAGTTCATAGTAGGCCTGTTCGGCGTATGTGCTTTTGGGATACTCCCTTATGAGTTGTTTCAGCGTGGTAATCTTTGCGTTGTGCGCCTTTTCCATGCCTTGTGTCATTGCTGTGCGGAAAAGTGCATAGTCGGCACTCTTGCTGTCGGTGTCTGTTGCCTTGTCATAGTACTGCTTGGCGGTGGCGAACCTGCGCTGGTAGTAGTAGCAGTCGCCAATGCGGCTGTATGCGTCGGCAACCGTTTCGGGGTTCTCCCCTCTCGCGTTGCCCACGAACTTCATGAACGATTCCCTTGCGTTGTCGTAGTCCTTGTTGCGGAACTGTATGTAGCCAATGTTGTACACGGCCTTGCTGTTGTTGTCGCCACCAATTGCCGCAGCCTGGCGGTACATCTTCTCGGCGTTTGCATACTCCCCGGTCTTGTAGAGTGCCTCGCCTTTCCAGAAGAGGGCGTTGGCCTTCGTTCTGCTGTCATACTCTGCAAGTTTGAGTGAACGGTTCATGTAGTCTATCGACATGCGGTAGTTCCCGTTTATGAACTCCTGCACGCCAAGGCGGTAGAGGATGTTCTGCTTTGCCTTCAGTATATCGCTCTGCGGGTTCTGTATCTTTTCTATCGACTCAAGCGCAACACTATAGTTTTTGGTGTTCATGTATACGTCGACAAGTTGCCCGCTTATGGTCTTGGCATGCTTTGAGCGCGGGTATTCGTTGAGGAACTTCTCGAATGTCCTGACTCCCTCGCCGAAAGCCGAGTGGTTGGCTCTGTGCAGGCACATTGCATAGTTGTAGAGCGCCTCCTCGCGCAGGGCTTCGTTGTGGTTCATCTGTGAGGCGAGTTCGAATGCCAGGCGTGCTCCGTTGGTGTCGTTCTGCTTCAGTGCAATCATTCCCTTGTGCAGGAACGAGTTCTGTGCAATCTCGTCGTCGGTCGACGTGCAGTTCCCGAACAGTTCCTTTGCGCTGTCAAGGTCGCCCTGCATGTAGCGGCACACTGCAAACTGGTACAGGGCAATGCGCTGCGGGTTTGCAGTCCCGGCAATGTACTCCTCGAGCGCCGCGGCGGCTTTGTCGCAGTTGCCCATGGCGAACTCTGCCGCACCAAGAATCTGCTTTATCCTTGTGCCTTGCGGTTTGCTGCCGTGGTCGCCAATGAAACGCACTGCAATGTTGCGTGCGCTTTCGGCGTCACCCTTTTTCAACGATATTCCCGCAAGGTAATACGGTATGTCAAGATAATACTTGTCGTTCATCTGTATGCTCTTGAATGCCCTGTGTGCCTCGTCGAGCCTGCCGTTGTCATAGTCGTGTACTGCCATGTGGAATGTGGCGTCGGCGGCATACTCCTTGCTGCTCTCCTTTAGACGCATGAGCATGTCGGCGGCATTGCCGTCGTGCCCGCATTCAAGCAAAGAGAGAGCATGGTAGAATGTGGCTCTGTCGCGCTCCGGCTTGGCAAGGCGTTTCATGTTGCTTTTCTCAAAAAGCGTGCACGCTCCCTCGTAGTCGCCGTCGAGGTAGAGCGACTGGGCAATACGGCACTCCAGCACCCCCATTTGCGAACTGTTAGGGTAACGCTCCATGTACTGCTTGAGCAGTTCCTTGCCTTTGCGATGGTCGTTCTCAAAGGTAATGAGTGCCCTCAACAAGGCAACCTCCTGCGTTGTCTTCTCATCAAGGGTGCGGGTATCAATGCTCTCGACCAGCGTAAGTGCCGTGGCATGCTCTCCATCTGAGTGCAACCTGTGGCATTCGGCTATGACCTCCTGCGCATGCACAGGACCGCTTGCGGTCTGTGCCGTTGCGGCAAATGCCAGCTGAACCAACAGCAGTAGAATAAAATTTCTCTTCATTGTATTGTCATTTCTTTAATTTCATCATTTTCAACTTCTCGACCCCTTGCCTTATCGATTGCAACCCGAATCGGCTGCTGTCGAGTTCCTCAAGGCACATCCATTGCAGCGCCTCAACATCGTCATCGGCCCGTAGCGGCCCCTCTTCAACGCTGCACATGAAGAACATGTCAAGTGTGGGAATCTCCATTCCCGAGTAGAGGTATCGGTTAGGAATGCTGAACATGTATTGCATTGCGGTGACCTTGAGCCCTGTCTCCTCCATTACCTCGCGTGCGACACCCTCCTCAATGTTCTCCCCCGGGTCGCTGAACCCGCCCGGCAGGTCAAGTGTCCCCTTTGCCGGTTCTTTGGAGCGTGTAGCCACAAGTATGTTGCCCTTGCCGTCGGTTATTACGGCAACAGTGGCTGCCGACGGGTTCAGGTAATATGTGAAACCGCAACTGTTGCAGTGTTTCGACTTGAAGTCGTTCTCGGCAAACTCCTTGCTGCCGCACTTGGGGCAGTGTATGAATGTGTCCAGCGGGTGCATGGTCTCTGTTTTATATAATGTGTGCAAAGGTACTCTTTTTCTATCATTAAATATCTCTCTTTTGATATTTTAATTAATATTTACAATATAAGGACATGGTGTGGTGCGTTGTCACTTTGAAAAATATTCAAGCAGCTTGATATTTTTTGGTTCAGTAGCAAAAAGGTGTGGGTTGACAAAATATTTGCGGTTGTAGCAATGACAAGCAGAGGTAATCTCTTTAACCGGCACCGTTAAATTCCACAGTTTGAACCTGTTTGATTTTTGGAAAAAGTGCGAGGCTTGTTTGACCGCTAGTTACACGATTGCTTGCAAGCGGGTAACTGAGGGAGTTCCGCAGCACCCAAAAATCAAACAGAAAGTTCAAGCGGCACCATTGCGGGCGAGCAATGTTTGCGACGAAGGAAACTTTAGTTTCCCAGAGGAGTGTGCTTTAGCACCCTCTTTGACTGAAAGATGTCGCTTGCGACTCTTGAACAAAAAAGATGTCGACTGGAATTTCCGTGTGCCGGGACCTTTTGCATACTTTTCAGTCATGAAAAGTATGTGATAGAACGACAACAAGAAGAATAAACGACAACAGATTAAGGGTAAAACAAACCAAGGAATAACAGTTTTATTTAGTTGAGTTATTTCGTCCACACGA
>JAFQUE010000031.1 GCA_017408685.1 Bacteroidaceae bacterium
ACAGCAACAGGATAATCCACCGCTCAAACATCCCCCATTCTTTATCCTTATTTGCTGCTAACAACAACTGTTGCTCACACAGTGCCGGTTTCTTCTTGAAATTACTCTTGCAATGATTGTTGTTTGGCGTGAAAAGTCTTGTGTTTTTAGATGCTTCGCTTTACCCACTATAGTTTGAGATCCTTCGCCTTGCTCAGAATGACAAAACAACGTTTTGTTATCGACGAGTTTTGCAGCAACAGGTCAAACGCAGCATAGCCGCAGGTTATGCCGTTTGGGTTGCGAAAAGCAAAACGAGTCAATGACAGTGCAAATATAGAATGACAAAGTACGCGGTATACAAAAAGAGGATGACTTCAAAAGTCACCCTCCTCTATGTGCTGGTTGGAATGTTCTTTTAGAACAATTTCTCGGGGTATTCACCTGCGTTTACAAGTGACTGGATTTTCTCTACTGTTGCAGGGCGGTCGGCTGCATATGTAACACCGAACCACTTTGCTGTTGTGTCGAGAACTTCGCAACTTGCCTTGCCTGTTGTGGTGAGGTTGTTTACAACCAGTGGAATGAAGTACTCGGCCTTCGGCTTTTCGATGTTTTCCTTAAGGAAGTCGACGAACTGCTCCTCGGAGTGCTTGAAGTAGTCGGGTGTGAAACCCCAGAAGTTCATTGAAACCGGTGTCTCCTCGCCCACGGGCTGCCATGCGCCCTCTTCGTCCTTGTAGCAGATAGGGCCGTCGACACGCATGATTTCAGTGCGCTCTACAACGCCTGTAAGCATGTTCTGCTCGTCCTTCTCGCAGATACCGCGTGCTACGCTGCCGTTCTCGCTGAGTGTGTTGCAAATGCGGAAACCTACCATAGAGTATTTGCCTTCGCTGCCTTCGGGGAGTTCGCTGAGCCATTTGCCCATAACGGCAAACGCGTCGCGACCGTAGAAGTCATCGGCATTGATTACTGCAAAAGGTTCCTTGATGGCGTCCTTACCCATGAGTACAGCGTGGTTTGTGCCCCAAGGTTTTGTGCGCTCCTCGGGAACGGTAAAACCCTCGGGGAGGTTGTCGATTGCCTGGAAAACAAGTTCTGTGGGGATGTGGCCCTCGTACTTGCTCAATACCTTGTCGCGGAAGTCCTGCTCGAAATCCTTGCGGATAACGAATACCAACTTGCCGAAACCGCCGCGGATTGCGTCGTAGATAGAGTAGTCCATGATTGTTTCACCGTTAGGACCAAGACCGTCCAACTGTTTCAAACCGCCATAACGGCTGCCCATGCCTGCAGCCAATACAAAAAGTGTAGGTTTCATTTTAATTTGTTTTATAAAGGTTAATTATACTGTTTTCAAGTGTTCCGGCAACAAGATGTTGCACCATTTTCAAAGGTAGTGCATAATTACTTAAAAAACAAAAAAAATCGTTTTTTTTTGTTTTTTAAGGGAGGGTAGGGGTTATTCAGGTCTTTTTAGAACGGATATCCTATGCCGAAGTGCCATGCGAAGCCGTCCTTGATGGGGTTGAGGTTGAAGTATCCCTTACGGTTGGTCTTGTATGGGGCATGGAGTCCCAGTCCGAAGTCTACGCGCAGTACAAGGAATCCAAGGTCGTAGCGTACTCCAAAACCGGTGTTCAGTGCTATCTGCTCGCCGAAACTGTCCCACTTGAACCGGCCGCCGGGGCGTTCCGGGTCTTCCTTCAGCAACCAAATGTTGCCTGCGTCGACAAAGAGTGCGCCGTGGAGGTCGGAGATTATCCTGAACCTGTATTCTATGTTCATTTCGAGTTTAAGGGTTCCGGTTTCGTCGAGGTATGAGTAACGGTTGTTGCTGTGGGGGCGGAAACTGCCGGGACCTATCGAGCGCACGGTGAAGGCGCGCAGGCTGTTGGCGCCGCCAATGTAGAATTGTTCGCTGTAGGGAGGGTACTTTGAGTTGCCGTAACTGTATATGGCGCCAATCATCAATCGGTTGGCTATGTAGTTGTTCTTGTCAATCTTCCACAGGTTACGCAGTTCGGCCGTGCCCTTGACGAATTGTGCGTATGGGTTGTTAAGGATGTGCTTGTCGGGTTTGTCGAGTGGCTGTCCGCATGCCCAATATATAAGGGAGGTGATGTTGCCGGCCGATGTGAACGAAGCCTCGACCCATGTCTTGTTCCTGTTCGGTTTGCTTGACTCGTCATAGGTGTAGGTGTATTGCATGGCGGGGATGAACTGGTTGCGGAAACTGTTCTCTATTGCACGGTTGTCTGCTGCTATGGAGTCGAACCTGGCGGTGGTGCTCAACAGCATGTCATATGTGAGGCGGAAGGGGGTTACGGTGTGTGTGCTTGCGTTGCTGCTGAAAATCCTGTATGTGGCTTCGCCGCCGGCACGTATCATTCTGAAGAATCCCGAACGGTTCATCTGGTCGGTGTATATCCTCAGCGATGTGGTGGAGGGTACACGCAGGTAACGGCGGTGGATTATGGGGAAGAAGAGGCGTGGGAAGTCGAGCGATATGTCGGCGCCCATCTCCCATGAATTGACCACTGCCGCGCGTCCTTTTATGCGTTCGTCGGTTTGCCATTCATATGAACCGGTTAGCGAGAGTTTCAATGTCTCACCGCCGCGGAACACGTTTTTCTTTGCAAGGGTAATCTTGCTTCCCGGGCCAATCTGGCTGTTGCTCTTGCTTGTGGCGTTGAGTTCGAATGTGAAATCGTATGGTTTGTCCAGTTGGGCGGTTATGTTCACGTCGAGGGTGTCGCAATCCATGCGCGGGGTCATGTTGAAACTTACGTTGCTGAAGATGTTCATCTGGCTGAGCATTCGGCCTGCTTTCTGCTGTTTTGCCTGTGAGTAGAGTTCGCCCGGTCTCAACTGTATATTGCGCATGAGTGCGCCTGCACGTACCGGCATTTTCTTGCCGTTGTAAATGTAACTTATATTCCTGAATGCGACGGTATCGTTCTGTTGCTTTCCGGCGTTTTCGTTCCCGTTCCTGAGTACGCGGAGGTTTATGCGCCCTATTCTGTAGGTTGTGAAGGCGTCGGCCGGCAGATTGCCCGCCGTAACCATGCGCAGGTTTATCTTGCCGGGGGTGTTTATGGTGTCGGCAAGGTAGTTTATGAATGAGGGCTGGAAGTTGTAGTATCCGCTGTTGCGCAGAGCGGTGCTTATGCTTGTCCTGCAGTTCTCCAGGGCTGCTGCATTGAACTGCGTGCCTGGCCTAATGTGTGCATGCCGGAGCGCACTGTCTATTATGCTGTCGGTCTCATGCGGGAAACCGCTGTATGCCACGTTGTCAAGTGTGTATGGTTCGTTGAACTGTATGCTGTAGGCGACACTGGCCTTCTTGGGGTTCTTGCTGTCGGTGTCTATGCGTGCAGTGGCCTTGCCGTTGAAGTAGCCGTAGTACTTGAGGATGTCGGCGGCTACCCGGGCTCTCAATTCGGGAGTGACTTTTGAAATGAGTACGGGCTCGCTGCCGAAACTGTTGAACAGCCATCGCCCGATTGCGCCTTTTGATTTGTAGAAGGTGTTGTAGAACCATAGTCCGGGCGAGAATGTCCTGAAACTTGAACTGCCTGCGACCGAACCGTTTGGAGCATATTCCAGCGCCGATGTTATCTCCTGTACTGCGGTTTGCCCCGCAGTAGAGGAGGCGTACTGCTCCTTGCCGATAAAGTCAATGCTCCTTATGCCCGTGTAGAGTTGTTCTCCATCGGGGATGTGGCGTGTTGTGGAACATGCGGTGAGCATTGCTGCCAACAGGGCGTATATCAGTGTCTTTTTTTTCATTGGCTATTGGCGGTTGGGTGTTGGGTGTCGGGCGTTTTCTTTGCGTTCCTGAAGATGAAGAGTTCTTTCAGGCGGTTGAGTTTGCGCCTGTATACATAACCTATTCCGGTCTCGGTAATCTCGCCCTCGAGAATGGATTCGTAGTTCTTGTCGTAGAAGAGTTTCAGGTAGCGGTTGCTGTTCTCGCTCAGTTTCCATTCGAGCGACGCGTTGTTTATGAAACTGCTGTTGCTGTTGGGGGCGTCGCCGCTGTTGACCTCGCCGCCTACGACAACGGTTATGCGGTCGTTCCAGAACCGTTTGCTGAAACTGAACGAGTAGTTCTTGTAATTGGTGCCTGTCTCCTCGTTGGTTGCGTCGCTTATACCGACATTCACGCTCACGCTCTTCATGGCTGTTCCTGCTATGTCGTTTATCTTGGCGTCGATGAAGGAACTGAGGGCGTTGGAAACGGTCATGTTGCGGCTGCTGCCGGCGTATGTTCCGGTGAGGAGCATTGTGACGGCATAGCGGTTCATACTCTCTGTGTCGAGTGCGTTGAGTTGTTCCTGTATTATTGGGTTGTCGGGCGAGGACATTATGAAACTGAGCCCCATCTGCTCGAGTGTGCCGCTGACCTTCACTCCTACATCGAACGGGACGGCCGATGTGTTGTTGTCGTCAAGGGTAACCGATGATGTGGTCCTTTCGAGTGCTGTAATGTTGAGCGCGGGGTCAAGAAGGGGACCTGTCCAACGCACTTCGCTGCCGTCGCTTATGTTCAGTGTCTTGAGCGGAATGACGGGCAGGCTCAATTTGAACTCTCCGTTTCTCATGGTGTAGTTGCCGGTGACGTTCATGCCGCTCTCGCTTGTGTATGTGAGGTGCAGGTTGCCGCTGCCTCCCGTGGTCACGTAGTTGTGCCGCGAGGCGTCGAGGTCGGCGTTTATCCTTGCCCCGTCGTCAATGGTGAGGTTGAGATTGAGGTCGATGTTGCCAAGGTCAATCTCCTTTTCACGGGCTGCAATGGCGGCTGTGTCGTTGAAGTTCACAAACTCTACAAGTCCGTCGAGTTCCTTGTCGCTCTCGATGGGGGCGTCAAGGATTACGTATGTTATGTTGCTCTTGCCTTTCATTGCCACATTGCCGTACATGCGCAGTTTCTCGAGTGTGCCCCCAATCATTGCCCTTATGTCGACAAACAGTCTGCCGTAGAGCATGGAGCCTTTCAGGCGTGGGGTGTTAATAAGTTCGTAGTCGCTTGCGCTCATGCGCAGGTTGAATGCGGGGTCGAGCAGTGTGCTGAAGTCGACATCGCCGTTTATCTTGAATGGGTTGTTACCTTTGGCATATATGCTGAAATTGTTGAATATCAGTTTGTTGTTGATGATGTTTACGGTTTCGTCGGGTATGTGAAGGGTGGCGCCGAAACTGTATGCGTCCACGCTTGCCGATTCAAAGCCTATGTGTCCGTTTGTCTTCAAGTCGGCAAGTTCTCCTTTGGCGCTCATGCTGCCGTTCACGTAGCCGTCGAGGCTCACTCCTGCGTTGCGGAGGAAGGCTCTTGATATTGCAAGGGGGAAGCGGGTGAGGGTGAGGGTGCCGTCGAGGCCGTGCCCGGTTCCGTTTGTCTCGTAGTTGCCGCTGAGGTGCAGGGCTTCTTCGTCCTCGTGCAGCAGTCTGAGGTCTATGTAATGGGTACTGCGGTTCCTTGGAAAGTACACGGCCTCTATTGTCTCGTTGCCTATGAGCGTGCCTTCGTAGGCAAGTGCCTCGGCGTAGGCGTCGGCTCCAAGTATCATTCCTCGCTCACCGTTCCTTATGTTGAGGTCAAGGTTCACCGTTCCCGAAAGGTTGGGGGCGTATGGTATTACGCCGGTGAGTTTCTTCAGGTCGACATTGAAAAGTTCAAGGTTGGCGTTGTGTGTGTATCCGCTGCCGGGAATGGTGTAGAGGCGCATGCCGGAACCGTGTGTGTCGTTTATTGTGAGGTCGGCCTCGACCGAGAGGCCTTTGCCAATGTTAATGTAGTTCCCTCCGCTGAATGTGAACTCTTCGCCCAACAGCACTGCCTTGGGCGCAAAACTTATATCGAGCCCGTTGGGCTTGAGAAGGGTGGTGGCTCCCACGCGGGCTGCAATCTCCTGTGCCTTGTCGCGGAGCATGAAGTTTGTGGTGAGCGAGTCGTTGGTGAGGTTGCCGTAAAGGCTTGCACTGTATGTCATTTTCTCGTCTTGCGTGTTGAGCGCCGTGCTGCGTACTCCTGCAAAGTATTTTATCATGTTGCCCTCCTGACGCGTGAACATCCTTACCGTGTCGAGGTTGAGGCTGCCGCTCCTGAAACCGTAGACGCCGCCGCGGAGGTTGAGCCCCGAAACTGTGTCCATGTCGATGTTCATCCTCATGAAGTCGGCTGTTACGCCCTTCATGGCAAGGAAGTTTGCCAGCATGTTGTCGCGCCCGCAACTGAAACTGAAGTTCAACCGAGGCAGCAGTCGCTGGTAGTCCTGCATGTAGTGTACGGTGTTGTCGTGCTTCAGAGCGTCGATGAACATGTAGCCCACCTTGCTCAGAGAGTGCAGCAGGCCGTTGTACCCGCTCTTCATGTTCCCGGCCACCTTGAGGTCGCCGTTGACGGCGCTCAACGATGAGGAGTCGGGCGATGTGTAGAGGTCCACGGCAATCTCTTTGGGGGTGAAGGTCTTGATGTCGGTGAATATCTTCATCCCTTTGCCGTTGAGTCGCAGGGCGTGCCGCTCGGCAAGGTCGCTCCTGAGGTCGAGGCGCATGTCGAACGTTGTGGCAAAATTTGCTTCGGTAACGTGCATTCCGGTGAAGTCGGCCTTGTCGACATGCAGCGTGGTGCTGTTCATTATGTCGTTCCTGTGAAGTCCGGTATAGGCGTTGAGCAGGAACTTGAGGTTGGGGTCGTTGCCCTCGGCGGTAATTTGTGAAAGGCAGTTCTCCTGGCTTGCGTTAACGGTTATGTTGCCGGCCGCGATGTTGCCGTAGCGCAGGGTGTCGACATTGAGGTGCATGCGGTAGGAGGTGCTGTCGCTGAAGACGTCGAATCCTCTACCGTCGGCCTTGAAACGGAGGCTTACTCTCTCGAGCGGCAACGATGGCATTATCCCGGCAATGTTCAGACTGTCGGCTGTAATGTGGGCGTTGTAGGCTGTCTGTTCAACATCGTAGCAAGCGAATGCTGTTATCCCGCCATCGGCGGCTTGCAGCTGCATGCGGGCGTCGGCTATGCCGGCGTTGTATTCCAGCGTGCCGCCAAACAGCGCACGCCCGCTGCTGTTGTCGGGGGAGGGCGCTACCGAATCGGGTATGGCAATAAAGCGTCTTATGTCGTATGCTTCGCCGTCAATCTCCACACTTGCTCTCATTTCCCTGCTGCCGGGTTGCTGCAGGTTGCCTCGGCCGTTTATCGTTGCCAGTGCGGGCAGGGTGACGGTTATTGTGTCGATGTCAATGCGGGAGATATTGCCATGCAGGTTTGTTTGTGCGTTGAACATGTCGTCGCCGAAGAACGAGAGTGTGTTGTACTGCTCCGCGGTGAGCAGGGCACCGAGGTCCTTCTTGTTGAGCCCGGCCTTGATTCTTGCGGCGAACTCCTGCTTGCCTTGTGACTCGAGCGCCTGCCATGGCAGGTTGCCCGTGATGTCTAACAGCGAACCGTTACTGCTTTGCAGCAACACTCTTTTTACATCGAGCGATGTGCTGTCGCACTCAAGGGTGGCTTCGCCTCTGTCCAGCGATATGCCTTGAGGTTGTGTGAATGCCAGTTCTCCAATCTCAATGCCTGCACGGGAGGGGTCGAACACAAAGTTGCTGCACTCAAGGCGAATGTCATTTGCCGTGATGTGTTGCAGCGGTGCCTGTTCTGCCGTTTCTGTTCCTTTGTCGAACTTAATGCTGCAATCATCGAGTGACAGTGTCTCCAATGAGTATGATGTGCGGTCTATGTCGGCGTGTCCTTTTTCAATGCTTGCCCTGCCAATGCCTGCTGCAAGGGTGAATGTGTCGGCGGGTATGTGCAGGTTTACCCGGCTGTTTTCAATGGTGGCCCTGCGAAGGTAGAAGACCCAGGGGAAGGGGGTGCTCTCCTCGTTGTCGTCGGGTACGGTGTCGGTGAGTGTGATGTCCAACTGTGCGCCATGCAGGTGTATTTGCCTTATGTTGGCTCTCTCGGCGGCAAGTTCTACATTGCGGGCTGCGGCTCTCAGGTACTCTACTTCGCCGGCAATGGCAACGTCGGGGATGAGACTCTTGGTGTCTAACCTCACGTTCTCGAGTTCAATATAGTTTACCTCAATGTCGCCTTTGAGCAGTGGCAGGAGTGATACGTCGGCTCCAATTCCGGCACCTTGGGCATAAAGGGTGTCGCCGCGGGAGACGGTTATGCTGTCCAACTGTAATCTCAAAGGGAACTTGAGGCGTACGCTCCCTATTCTTATGTCGTATCCGCTGCTTTCGCTTATCTCTTTGCAGAGCGTCTCAACGGCCTGTTGCTGCACCGACGGTATGTATAGCAGGGCAATCAGCGTCCATACGAGTATGAATGGTACACCGATTACGGGGAGTATGTACTTAAAGAATATTTTTCTTCTTCTGCTGCTGCTCATCGGGGGCATTTTCATTTACAACACGCGCGCGCGTTGAATTGCGCGAAGGTAACCATTTTTAAAGATATTTATCGCATTTTTGCCAAGGTTCGCTTCTTAAATTATATTTTTTTGATGGATTTCTCTATTTTTGTATGTTGTAACGGCAAAAACTGTGAAAATGGAAACACACGATGTAAATTCTACACTCCTCGGCAATGGCTTGCGTGTGGTGCATGTGCCATCGCCCGGCGCCGGGATGGTGTATGTGAATGTGCTTTATGGTGTGGGGGCACGCAATGAGGATTTTTCTCATACCGGCATTGCGCACCTGCTCGAACATCTCATGTTCGACGGTACCAAGGCCGTGCCTTCGTTCGACGAACCGCTTGAATGTGCGGGTGGGGAGAACAATGCTTTTACCACGAATGATTTTACTTGCTATTACATATCGCTGCCCAAACAGAATGCCGAACTTGCTTTCTGGATTGAGAGTGATCGCATGCGTAACCTTACCTTTGAGAAGAAAAAGGTCGATGTGCAGCGGCAGGTGGTGATTGAGGAGTTCAAGCAGACGACACTGAACCGCCCCTATGGCGATGTGAGCAGCATATTGCGCAGTATGGCATATAAGGTGCACCCTTATCGCTGGTCGACAATAGGGCGCTGTTTTGCACACATTGCCGATACTCCGGTGAGTGTAATCCGCCGTTTCTACAACAGGTTTTATGCTCCCGACAATGCGGTGATTTCTGTTGTGGGCGATATTCCGTTTGAGCAGGTGGTGGAGTGGTGCGGCAAATGGTTTGGGGGAATACCTGCGGCGGGGTTTGTCAACCCTCAATTGCCTGCCGAACCCCGGCAGACAAGGCAACGCCGGAAGACGGTGTATAGGAATGTGCCCGAAAATGCGTTGTACTTGGGTTTTCATATGGGCGGGCGTCTCGATAAAGACTATTACCCATGTGATGTGATTTCCGATATCCTTTCCAATGGTTATTCGGGCCGTTTGCAGTCGCGTCTTGTGAAACAGCGTAAACTCTTCTCGAAGATTGACGCATTCATTTCGGGGTGCGAGGACTCCGGTATGTTCTGGATATACTCGCGTGTGCCCGACGGGGTTTCCATGGCCGAGGCCGAGGCTGCCGTGTGGTCCGAACTGGAACTTTTGAAGAGGGAAATTGTGCCTGCGGGTGAGATGGAGAAGGTGCGTAACCGTTTTGAATCTGATTTTACATTCAGAAATCTTGCCGGCGAGAATCTTGGCAGCAATGTGGCCATGGCTGCCTGGCGAGGCAATCTTGGTTCGCATTTCAATGAACCGCAGATGTACAGTGCTGTTACGGCCGAAGATGTGCGCTCTGCGGCGAAGGAACTTTTCCGCAAGGGTAACAGTGTGGTGCTGTACTATCTTAAAGGTGAAAGGTGAAAACGCATGCGTTTTCACCTTCGATAACGCCGGCAGCAATAGGTCGCAGGTAGCGTGGCAAAGTCACGCCCTGCGGGTTGCGCGGCACAAACGCAGTCTTATATTCTTCAATACAACTTACCCTTAATCTGTTATTGTATATTCTTTTTGTTGTCGTTCTATCATGTTCTTTTGGGCCCAAAAGAACGAAAAGGCCCGGCACTGCAAAAACAGTCGCAACAGCCTTTTGCTCATGCCGCCGTGGCGAGCATTCGGCCGGCCGTTGCTTTTCGCAAACAACTTTTCGTTCAGTCATCGGGGATAAAAGAACTCGCTTTCCACGCGATAACAACAATGCTAATATCCACCGCTCAAACAGCTTTTATCCTGTTTCCGCTGCCTGAACGGTTGTTTGCTGTGTTTTAGATAGTGCCGGAGGTTTTAGGAAATTACCTGTTTAGGCGAATCCCCATTGCAAGAGTAA
>JAFQUE010000032.1 GCA_017408685.1 Bacteroidaceae bacterium
CCGACGCGACGTTCTCACCGTTGAATGGTGGATGCGTCCTACACAGCTCGCCGAGAAATGTCTGGGAATAGGCCAAAGCGAGGCAACATTCCTCATAAATGCCAATACACAGGGTGTTATGTCTCTTTATGCCAACGGATATGCAGGCAAGAGCCAACCGGGATTTGTCATCGCCAACGAGTGGCACCACTATACAGCAATACTTGACAACGGTTTTGTCGACTTCTACCGCGACGGCAAGTACTTCTCGACAAGCTACGTATCGACCAACGCGTACATACCCGAGCTCAGCACATTGGCCATTGGCACCGACGCTGCAAAAATGAGCGGTCAGATTGATGAGTTCCGCGTATGGAGCAGCGTTGTCAAGGACGATGCACTGCTTGCAGTGTGCAACGCACCTATCGAGGACCCCGCTGCATACAGCAACCTCATGCTCTACTACGACTTCAACCAGGCCGGTGGCGATGTCATCGACCGCACAGGCAACGGGCATGACGGCGTCCGTAGCGGTTTCGGCCCGGACGGTGACGCCTGGGGACTCTCAAGGGGAGTATTCTGCCTCAATACAGAACCTATGCCGGAAATAGGCGAAGTAACAGGCACCTACCTCAAAAACTACCAGCAGGCATTCGCAACCGACAACGGAAGGATTATCAACCCCAACAGCACGACAAAGCGTTTCTATGCCATCAAGGACTGGACGTTAGAGAATACAACGGTTTCAGGTGACGTAACGACCGGTGCGCATGTCGACGGGCAGAAGAACAACTGCATGACCTTTACCACCACATGGGACGGATTCAGCACCCTCAAGGACCACAAGGCATACCAGACAGTGACATTGCCAAAGGGCAACTACACATTCACAGCCGAGTACCACGAGACATGGGAAGGTCAATGCGGCAACAGCTACATTCTGGCAGCCGAGGGTAAGGGCCTGCCCAACACAGCCAACCTCGATGATGCCATAGCCCACACCAAGATGCTCGAGAAAGACAAGGCCATGTCGAACAGTGTAAGGTTCAGCCTCGCCGAAGAGACGACCGTATCGCTCGGTCTCCTTGTCAACATCGACGGTCAGCAGTGCATGGTTATAAAGAAATTCACGCTTGAGACCGACAATACAGAGTACATCGAAGCCAACGGCGAGAGCGCCACATCCATCGAGTGTATTACAGAAGTTGCCGGTGGCGAGAGCAACAATGCCATCTACGACCTTCAAGGCCGCAGGATAGAAAAAGTTTCCGAACCCGGCATATACATAATTAACGGAAAGAAAATATTTGTCCATTAATATAATAGCACAACAAACCGTTTATGAAAATATTTAACCATAGCATTAAATCCTGGCTTATAGCAACCCGTCCTTGGTCATTCCCGGCATCGGCAATGCCAATCCTCGTAACATGCGCCTATCTTTTCTGGTTGGGCGAGCCTGTCAACTGGTACTTAGGTTTATGGACTCTTGTAAACATTGTACTGTTCCATGCAGCCGCGAACTGTTGGAGCGACTACAGAGACTACATGAAAGGCGTTGACCGCGAAGACACCATAGGCGGTACATCCATTGTGAGCGGCGAATTCAAGGCAAATGAGATAAAAGGACTCTCATTTACCCTGCTTGCTGTCGCTGCGGCAGCCGGTATCGGACTCATGCTGTGTACAGGTATGGAGTTGCTTTACTTTGGACTGGCAGGACTTGTGCTCATAATCGCATACCCTTGGCTCAAGTACCATGCATTAGGCGATTTGGATATCCTGCTCACCTACTCGGTACTGCCGATAATGGGAACATCGTATGTGGTATTGGGATATATCGACCTGGAAACCGCATGGTTAATGTTGCCGACAGGCCTTATAACAGTGGGCATTCTGCACATAAACAACTCACGCGATATCGAGCAGGACAGGCGTGCCAACATACGCACACTTGCCATGCTCATGGGCAAACGCCTCTCGGCATGGGTATATGTAGCCGAAATGCTGTTACCGTTCGTGATTATAGTGATTGCGGTAATATGCGGCGCCATGCCATGGTGGTCGATGGCAGTAGCCGCTGCACTTAAACCGGCCATAGACAATTGCCGTGCAGCCATGAAACTGCCGAGCGAAGGGATGAAAGCCGTTGCCGGCGTAGACGAGAAGACGGCACAGTTGCAACTTGTGTTCAGCCTGTTGCTTACACTGTCATTTATAATACCCGCATTGATATCATGCGTAAAGTAACCTTCACAATCATACTTGCCGCACTGCTGTGGACGGTGATGTTCAGTCCATGGACAGCACCGCACCTCAACTTCTGGTGGACAATGACAGGTTCGGCATGCATACTCTCGCTGCTTGCAACATGCTTTGCACCGGGTTGGTGGAAAAGAGTCCGTCTCACACCAGCAAATATCCTTTTGGGTATAGCGATTGCGGCAGTGCTTTGGGGAGTATTCTGGTTGGGAGACAAACTGTCACAACTGATATTTGACTTTGCACGCCCGCAGGTCGACACCATATACGGGATGAAAGATGGCGAGTCTCCGTGGCTTCTGACGGCGCTGTTGCTGTTGCTCATTGGACCGGCCGAGGAAATCTTCTGGCGAGGTTATGTGCAGCAAAGCCTTTCGGACCGCTGGAACAGGAACACCGGGTTTGTGGTGACAACACTCATATATACCGTGGTTCATGCAGGTTCATTCAACTTCATGCTTGTTATGGCAGCCATGGTAGCGGGTGCAGCATGGGGCCTACTCTACCGTTTTTACCCCGAGCGCTTTTCTGCGATAATAATCTCGCATGCCTTGTGGGACGCGGCGGTGTTCATATGGTTCCCGATAATGTAAGAACCCAAATTTTGAGATGAAATTCTATGGCAAAAGAGAAAACGATATTCCTGTGCAACCGGTGCGGTTATGAGTCGCCCAAGTGGGCCGGCAAATGCCCTGCATGCGGTGAATGGAACACACTTGTGGAGAAAGTGGTAAGGAACACTCCCGCCTCGCGCGGACTATCCCCTGCCGGAGAAAGGTTGCAGACACAGCCGGTACTCATTGACGATGTGGCAGCCGACGCACTGCCACGCATGGACCTTGGGGACGGCGAATTGAACCGCGTTCTGGGTGGCGGACTTGTACCCGGTTCATTGGTATTGCTTGGAGGCGAACCGGGCATTGGAAAGTCGACCCTGGTACTGCAGACAATATTGGGATTGCCCGACCGCAAGGTCCTCTACGTATCGGGTGAGGAGAGCGTACAGCAGATAAAGTTACGTGCCGACCGCATTGCACACAAACGCGGCAATTGCCATATCGTGTGCGAGACATCGCTCGAGACAGTGTTCACACACATAAAGAACGTGTCGCCCGAAATACTCGTTGTTGATTCCATACAGACAATGTGCAGCGAAACAATAGACTCATCGCCGGGCAGCATGTCACAGGTACGCGAATGCACCGCCATGCTGCTCAAGTTCGCCAAGGAGAACAATGTCCCAGTGATACTCATCGGGCACATAACCAAGGACGGCACAATAGCCGGCCCGAAGATTCTTGAACACATTGTAGACGTTGTAATACAGTTCGAAGGCGACCAGCACCACCTCTACCGTGTTCTGCGCTCGATAAAAAACCGTTTCGGCAGCACTGCAGAACTTGGCATATACGAAATGCGCCACGAGGGATTGAGGCAGGTCACCAACCCGTCGGAACTGCTGCTCAGTGACCGCCACTGCGGCATGAGCGGCATATCCATAGCCAGCGCAATAGAGGGAGTGAGTCCGTTTCTCATTGAGACACAAGCCCTTGTCAGCACAGCAGCATACGGCACGCCGCAACGTTCGGCCACAGGGTTCGACATACGCCGCATGAACATGCTGCTTGCCGTGCTTGAAAAACGCGTCGGGTTCAAACTGGCACAAAAGGATGTATACCTGAATATTGCCGGCGGACTGCGGGTGAATGACCCTGCAATAGACCTTTCGGTGATAAGCGCAATCCTGTCGAGCAACATGGATGTGGAGATTGAGCCTACAACATGCATGGCGGGCGAGGTGGGACTTTCGGGCGAGATACGCCCGGTAAACCGCATTGAGCAGCGCATTGCCGAGGCTGCGAAACTTGGTTTCAAGCGTATAATTGTACCCAAGAGCAATACCAAGAGGCTCGACACCGCGCGGTTCGGTATCGATGTACTCCCCGTGAGCAAGGTTGAAGAGGCTTTCAGATTGATTTTCGGATGATATGATACACGAATTCCAGATAAGAGTACAGCCGCACGACGCGGCAAACGAGCAGTCACTCAAGCGTTACATTGCACGCGACAAGGGCATGGATGAACGTACCATCACCGCAGTGCGCGTGCTGCGCCGCAGCATTGACGCCCGCCAGCGTATCATATACGTGAACCTCACCGTGCGTGTCTTTGTGAACGAGCAACCGCAGATGGAGGAGTTCGTGAGCCGTGAATACGGCAACGTCGAGGGCAGACAACAGGTGATTGTTGTCGGCGCAGGCCCTGCCGGTCTTTTTGCTGCTCTAAAAATCATTGAAAACGGACTACGCCCTATTGTAGTGGAACGCGGCCGCGATGTACGCACGCGCAAGGTGGACCTTGCTGCAATATCCCGCATACACACCGTTGACCCCGAATCGAACTACTGTTTCGGCGAGGGCGGTGCAGGTGCTTATTCCGACGGCAAACTCTACACGCGCAGCAAGAAACGCGGCAGCATTGAAGGCGTGCTCAACGTATTCTGCCAGCATGGTGCGAGCCCCACTATCCTTGCCGACGCCCACCCGCACATAGGCACCGACAAACTGCCCCGCGTGATCGAGAACATGCGTAACCGCATAATAGAGTGCGGCGGCGAGGTACATTTCGAGACACGCATGGAGGAACTGCTTGTCAAGGACGGCAGGATATGCGGCATACTCACCAATAAAGGCGAATTCCTTGCTCCTGCCGTTGTGCTTGCCACAGGACACTCTGCAAAGGATGTCTACCGCAGATTGCACGACGACGGCATTGCACTCGAAGCCAAAGGCTTTGCGGTTGGCGTGCGCCTTGAACACCCATCGGAACTAATAGACCGGATACAATACCACTCGCCCAAAGGCCGCGGCAAATACCTCCCGGCTGCGGAATACAGTTTCACCACACAAGTGGACGGGCGCGGAGTCTATAGTTTCTGCATGTGCCCCGGCGGCGTGGTCATACCCTCGGCGTCGGCACCCGGAGAACTGCTCGTGAACGGCATGTCGCCGTCGCACCGTGGCGGAGCATGGAGCAATTCAGGGATGGTGGTACAGATTAACCCCGAGGATGTGCTGCTACCCGAAATGCAGATAGATTGCGAGGATATCGCTCCTGTACCTGACGGTTCCCCATTACGGGTGATGAACTTCCAGCAACGCCTGGAGCATCTATGCTGGATAATGGGCAACCGCAAGCAGACAGCCCCCGCACAGCGCATGACTGATTTTGTACGGGGCAAACTCAGTTACGACCTGCCGCGCAGTTCATATGCTCCCGGACTCATATCATCGCCCATGCACTTCTGGTTGCCAAAATTCATCTCCACACGCCTTCAACGCGGTTTTGAGCAGTTCGGGCGCACCTCACGCGGTTTTCTTACCGGCGAGGCCACAATGATTGGAGTAGAGACCCGCACATCGTCACCCGTGCGAATTGTAAGGGACGGCGACACTTTGCAGCACATACAGGTTGAAGGACTATTCCCCTGCGGCGAGGGAGCAGGATATGCAGGCGGCATTGTTTCGGCCGCTGTGGACGGCGAGCGTTGCGCAATATCGGCGTGCGAATACACAAAGAACAGATAACAACACAAAAAAACATACACATATGTACAAGTTTAAACCAATACTGAAATCGATGCTGTGGGGCGGTGACAAGATTATCCCCTACAAAGGAGTAGAGTCAAACAAGACATCTGTTGGAGAAAGTTGGGAAATATCCGGAGTGAAGGAGAACGAGTCGGTAGTTGCCGAAGGCCCCGACGCAGGCATGAAACTGCCCGAACTCATTGCACGCGACAAAGGGGCACTTGTCGGGCAGAGCAACTACGAAAGATTCGGCAAGGAGTTCCCGCTGCTAATCAAGTTTATCGACGCGCGCCAGGACCTTTCCATCCAGGTACACCCCAACGACAAACTCGCATGGGAGCGCCACCAGTCAAAGGGAAAGACCGAGATGTGGTATGTTGTCGACGCCGACCCCGGGTCAACCCTCCGTTCAGGCTTCGCCAAACAGGTAACCCCGGACGAGTATGAGCAGAGCATTGCCGACAACACCATCACCGACCTTTTGCAGGAGTATGACATCCATGCAGGCGACGTCTTCTTCCTGCCTGCCGGCCGCATTCACTCCATAGGTGCCGGCGCGTTCATTGCCGAGATACAGCAGACATCGAACATAACATACCGCATATACGACTTCAACCGTTGCGACGACAACGGCAACCCGCGCGAACTGCATACCGAGTTGAGCAAGGCAGCCATCGACTACACCGTACTGCCCGACTACCGCACATACTACGAAACAAAGGAGAATTCCCCCATGCAGTTGGCTTCGTGCCGTTATTTCACCACACAACTGTACAAACTGACCGAAGAACACAGAATTGATGTTGCAGCACTCGACTCGTTTGTGATACTCATATGTACCCGAGGTCGCGGCACCGTAACCGACGATTCAGGTAACAGCATAAGTGTGAGACAGGGTGAGAGCATTCTTGTTCCCGCAACTGCAAAGGTTCTTGACATTACGCCACAGAGCGGAATGGAACTGCTTGCCACCTGGGTACAGGAGTAATAATTGTTTAACATGTTTTAACAACATATTAGGACATAAATGTTAACTTTTGTTTATTTTTGCGAAGATAAAATAACATCATAAAAACGAGCCTTTGCTCACACCCTTTAAAATCACTTATCAACGAAAGACTATGAAAAGAAAATTTTTGACTTTTGCCATGCTTCTTGCAGCAATGACTTTCTCCTTGACATCTTGCCTTGGAGAAGATGAAACATGCTTCTGTGTTATTGACGGTGAGGATGGCGAGACCACAGAGGAAATAGCCCCGGAGGATTATGACGCCAAGAACTGCACAAGCCTGACATTGAAACTAAACCTGCAGGCATACGATTCGGACAACATTTACGCTTGTTTTGAAAACTATGAAGACTAAACAAGGACATATTTGTAAAATTTCATAAAATAATTAACAAAAAACAAAAAACTATGAAAAAGACTTTTTTGACTTTTGCAGTACTTCTTGCAGCAACAGCAATGTTCGTTACTTCATGCAGCGAAGAAGATGACACTTGTTTTTGTACATACCATGATCCAGAGGATGGTTACACAGACTCCAAGACATTGGTTCCATCAGAATATGATGCAAAAAATTGTAAAGAACTAGCAGCAATCTTCAACGAAGAAGAGGGAGGCGAGTACGTTACTTGCAAATAAATTACCTATTGCAGATTTCTGCCAGGCGTAAAGTACAGGATAATATAATATTTACAATTCTAAATAAAACAATTTATTAAAACAAAGAACTATGAAAAAGACATTTTTGACTTTTGCAGTACTTCTTGCTGCAACAGCAATGTTCGTTACTTCATGTAGCGAGGACGATGAAGAGGAAGCAACATCAAAGAAATGTGTATGCACTGAATATGAATATTCAGGTAAAGGTGAGAGTGAGACTTTAGACCCGGCAAGTTGGGGCGCTACAAACTGTAAAGATTTAGCAATAAAACTCAACATGCAAATGTACGATTCAGATTTCTACTACGAATGTAGATAACGAGCAATTATAGTCAACAAAAACAAATCAGATGTGCGCGCACATCTGATTTGTCAAATATAAAGACCATTACTTATGAAAAAGAGAGTTGAGTTCGAAGCCTATTTTTTAGGAATAATATTTCTGCTGTCGGGATTTATTAAATCGACCGACACGACTTTGTTCATGCAGACGATAGCGATGTATGGAATCGGATATATTGAATATGCCGCTCCTGTCATTGTCATTGCAGAGATTTATATGGGACTCTCTTTCTTGACACAGAAAAACAAATTCTTCACATCAATAATTAGTCTGTCATTCCTGCTTTTTGTATCTGTCATATTCTTATATGGCCTTATATTCAAGGATATAACCGACTGCGGATGTTTCGGGAAACTGCAACTTTTCAACAATGCGCCATGGTTTACCATAATAAGGAATATTGTTCTTGTATTATTGTGCATAGACATAATTTACAACTGCAGGAAAAGCGGCATAAAAGCAGAATGGCCGAGCCTGGAAACCGTAATCACCATTTGCATTATTGCAACCGGAGCATTCACTTGCGGGCACTCTACAAAATTCAAGAAGATAGCAAGCGGTTCCAGAGGATTTGAACCAAAGTATATAAAAGAGACGAAACTGAACGATTACATAACTACATCTCCCGACTCCACTTATCTTGTCTTCGCATTCTCATACACTTGCCCGCATTGCGTAAACTCGATAGGCAACCTGTCACAATATGAAAGGACAGGAGTTGTTGACAAAGTGATATCCTTAACCGCGAGAAATGAAAAGGCACAAGCGGTGTTCAACGATTTCTTTGAACCGGATTTCGAAATCATCGAGTTCTCGAAAGACAGCATGCTGAAGTTGACCAGAGAACTGCCGGTTTCATATTACATCAGAAACGACTCCATAATTGACGTTTTCAAAGGAGAATTGCCATCGGCATTCCTGTTCAAGACATTATATCTGCAGAACAAAGAGTAAACCGCCGAAGAAAACTGTTTCAGTCGCTGTAATACACCCGTTTTATTCTGTCCGAAACAGAAGTAAGCACTTCATAAGGTATTGTATCAAGCCACTGCGCAATTTGTGTTGCGGGCAGTGACGGACCGAAAATCTCTACCGTGTCACCTTCGCGGCACTCAATGCCGGTGACATCAATCATGCACACATCCATGCATATGTTGCCCACATACGGTGCCTTTCTGCCGTTCACAATGCAGTATCCCCTGCCGTTACCCAACTTGCGGTTAAGCCCGTCGGCATAACCTATGGGCAATGCGGCAATGCGGGAATTGCGCGTGAGCGTTCCCTTGCGACTGTAACCCACCGTCTCATCGGCAGGCACATCATGTATCTGCAGGATTATTGTCTTGAGGGTTGAGATAGGGTGCAGCGTAGCGTCATCCGCTATCGGCGAAATACCATAGAGTCCTATTCCCAGACGTACCATATCGAACTGTTCATCGGTGAACCTCTCGGCACCGGCGCTGTTGCATATATGGCGCAATATCCTGTGGGCGAAACCGGCCTGCAACATGTTTGCTGCACTGTTGAAACGTTCAACCTGTATTTTAGAGAAATCATCGAACTGTGGCGAGTCGCTACCCGCAAAATGGGAGAACACCGAACGCGGGACAAGCAGGTTCTGCTCCTTCAGCATGCTCACAAGCCTTGGAATCTCATGCGGTTCAAAACCCAGACGGTGCATGCCGGTATCAATCTTTATGTGTACAGGATAATCGGTTATACCCTCACGGCCGGCAGCATTCATCAGCAAGCGGAGCATGCCGAAACTGTACACCTCGGGTTCGAGTTTGTTGTCGAACAGCGTACGGTAGGAATTGGGTTCCGGGTTCATAACGATTATTCCCGTAGTTATACCCTGCTTACGCAGTTCGGCACCCTCGTCGGCCACTGCAACGGCAAGATAGTCGACACCGCACTCCTGCAGTGTGCGGCCTATTTCCATTGCGCCTGCGCCATAAGCATTGGCCTTAACCATGCAGGTAGTCATTGTACCCGGCCGGAGCGCATTGCGATAACGGTTGAGGTTATCTCTCAAGGCGCTCAGGTTTACCTCGAGGATTGTTTGGTGCACCTTCTTCTCAAGCGCTTCGGTCACATCCTCAAAATGGAAAGAGCGCGCCCCTTTGATGAGTATGTATTCATTCTCAATCTTGCGTATGATGTCCGAAGCAAGCAGTTCCCCGGTACTTTCAAAGAAATGGCACTCAATGCCCGATTGCTCGAAAAGAGCAGCCTGCGAACTGATTTCGCTGCCCACTCCAATGAGTTTCCCTATTCCACGTTTCACAATGCAACCGAGGATAGCGCGGTAAAGCGTTGCAGGAGATTCGCCGCTCTGCTTAATGTCGGCAAGTATAAGCGTGCGCCCCAGACCTGGCATTGTAACGGAGCGTCTCTCCATGAAGTCGAGGGCTATATCGAGCGACACGGTATCCGAATTGTAACTGTCGTTTATAATCATGCAACCGCGCTTGCCCTCCTTGACCTCCAACCTCATTGCAATAGGTTCAAGTTGCGTCATGCGCCCGGCAATGACAGAAGCAGGAACACCCAGCAACAACGCCGCAGCAAGGCAGCAGATGGAGTCTTCTATTGAAGCATTGTCCTGGAACGGTATGCAGCAGCACGACTCCACCCCACCGTAACGGTAATTGATTGCCGTGCCGTTCTCTTTTTTCTCTATGCCCGAGATGTAGAGCGGACATGCAGGGTCCTTCATGGACCAGGCGAATACCTGCCCATGTTTGAGCATGATGGCAGCAACACCCGCAATCAAGGCGTTGTCGGCATTGTAGATTACAGCACTGCAATCCTTGAACAAAGACATCTTTTCACGGCACTTTTCCTCAAGCGTGGCAAAGTTCTCCTGATGTGCGTCGCCGATATTGGTCATTAGACCTATCGTGGGTCTTATAATACGTTGCAGGGACTCCATTTCACCAACCTGCGAGATACCGGCCTCGAAAATACCGAGATTGTTCTCCCTGCGTAACTGCCACACCGACAGCGGCACACCTATCTGCGAATTGTAACTGCGCGGCGAGCGGGCCACATTGTAGTTACCCTCGACTATATGGTAAAGCCACTCCTTGACAACAGTCTTGCCATTGCTGCCTGTAATACCCACAACCGGTATATCCATAGCGTTCCTGTGATAGGCCGCCAGCGCCTGAAGGGCAGCAATGCTGTTCTCCACAACAACAAAGTTCGCATTGGGCAGTTCCTGCACAGCCCCCGGACTGCTGACAACAAAGTTCCTCACTCCACGACGGTAAAGGGAACTTATGAACCTGTGCCCGTCGCCATGCTTTGTCTCAATGGCAAAGAAAAGCGTCCCTTCGGGAATGCCCAGCGAACGGCTGTCGGTGAGCAGGCGCGTTATCCTCTCATCGGGAACCTGTAGCATTCCCTTGCCGTTTACAATTTCAGTTATCTGTCCAATAGTGTATTGCATTGCTTTATCTCGTTTTCAAAATCAAGTTGCGGGTACTTTGCAGCAAGAGACTCCATCTTGCCTATGAGAGCGGACACAAAACGGCGGTACCCTTCGGAACCGACATCAAACGGGCGATGTCCAAGTCCACGGACAACCTCCTCCACCCCGCGGTTCATAGCCTTGGTGTTTTCATCAAAGTAACACTCCGAGAAACACTCCCATATATATTCCACCGCCACGGCCGACGGATGTACCATATCTTCGGCATAGAAGCGATAGTCGCGCAGTTCATCGAGCATAATCTCGTAGGCCGGGAAATAGTGGCAATCATTGTAACGTCCAATGATTTCATCCACGGCAAGAAGCAGAGTACTTTTGCTCTTCTGGTTGTCGTGCGCACCGTCACGCAGATGTCTTATGGGACTCACGGTGAACAGGAAGCGCACATCGCCGTTCATAGCCCTGAACCGTTCTATCACCTTGCCGAATTCATCCGCAATCTCCTTCACGCCCAGCAGCCTGCGGTCAAAATCCACGCCTGGCAACTTGTGGCAGTTACCCGCTACACACCCATCACTCTTTCGCGTGTAGACATAGGCAGTACCGAATGTCACAACCACGACACTGCACTTCCCTACCATGGCATTGGCCCCGACGAGGGAACTGTTTATACATTCAAGCAACTCTTCCTTGCTGGCGCGTGAGAAATCGCCATGGTGCATTATGCTGTGCCACTTGCCGTTATGCTCAAAGATTTCGGGCGAATGTTCGCCGAAAGGATCGCACGCCACCACCCTATTGAGTACCCGCGCTATTGACAACGGATTGTACTGCACACCGAAAGGATTGGAACAGATGTTGAATTTCCGTTCCTTGAGCCTGGCGGCGATGTTACCTGCAAAGCATGAGCCTATGAGGATGATGTTGTCCCTGTGCGAAATGGATATCTCACCCACAGGCAGCCCTGTCTTTGTTGTGAATTGCATGCTCCTTATACTGCTGTTTACGGTTATAGAATGCAAAAATAAGATAAGTTTCCAAAGTTTTGCGCCTATTTCAATGAAAATAGCACATAAAAATGTCTCACCCGCAAAGTCTGGGGGTAGTACCTTATTCCAAAAAAATCAAAATAGATTTGTATGATTGTCCGAAAATGCTGTTTAGAGGTTCTTACTCGCTTTTGCTCGTCTTGTATTCAACGGCAGTCATCAACCTTGATTGTTTACTTGTATTTTTCTTCAACTCTTGCTTTCATGTCCTTTTGGGCCCAAAAGGACCAAAAAGCCCGGCACAGAGTTCACAAGTCGAATAAAACTTTGCTTGCGAGTTGCAA
>JAFQUE010000033.1 GCA_017408685.1 Bacteroidaceae bacterium
AGAATGCCCTTGAACTTCTCTACCGCTTCCTTCATCTGAGCATCAGACAAAACGGGAGTTAAAATGAAAACGGTTTCGTATTGATTCATTTTTAATTAATAAATAGGTTAAACATTCGTTTATCTAAACGCGGGTGCAAAGTTAAACACATTTTTTCAATTGGCAAAACTTTAGAACAGCCTTTTTGCACTCAGTTACAAGAAAAACCGGCAAAACAGCATTATCACTGAATAGTTTACAGACTTTAATTTTCACACCCGGCATTTTTTATTTGAAAAAATTTCGTTCTGTAAATAATTATATGTTTCTTTGCAGTTAGAAATGAATAAAAAATATATAAACAACATACAATTATGGGTAAATACATTCAATATTCGGGATTGGCTCTTATCATCATTGGAGCAATCGTTCTAATTGCCAGCTACTTTGCGGGATGGAACAACATCAACGCTGTAAACATGGGTTCTTTTGCAGGCATGATTGCAGGCCTAATCGTTTACATAATCGGTGGCAAAAAACACCTAAACGAATAATTAGAGGAACAGAAAAAAAACGAGGACAACAGAAATATTTCGGTTGTCCTCGTTTTGCAATATCATCCTTCAACCTCGGGAGCTATCAGTTTATATCCCTTGCCGTGTATGTTGATGATTTCAATTGAATCATCGGCTTTGAGGTGCTTGCGCAATTTTGTGATATATACATCCATACTACGGGCATTGAAGTAGTTGTCATCGGTCCACACAGTCTTCAACGCAAAATCACGTTGCAGGATTTCACTGGTGTGGGCACACAAGAGACTAAGAAGTTCCGACTCCTTGGTTGTCAGTTTTGTCTGCTGACCGTCAATGGAAAGAATCTGTTTTTTTGTATCAAACTGGAAACGCCCTATCTTGTAAAGAGCATTCTCCTTGTTCTTCTTGCCACGGACGCGACGCAAAACTGTCTCAATGCGGGCAACAAGCACTTCCATGCTGAAGGACTTTGTGATGTAGTCGTCGGCGCCAATCTTGAAACCTTCGAGAATATCCTCATTGAGAGTCTTTGCAGTAAGGAATATGATAGGGATATCAGCATTCACAGCACGAATTTCCTGAGCCAGAGTAAAGCCATCCTTGATTGGCATCATTACATCGAGCACACATATATCAAACTTGCCCTTGAGGAATGCCTTGTAACCTGCATCTCCATCGGGACACAACTCGGCATAGTAACCTTTTGCCTGTAGATACTCGCGCAAAAGCATACCGAGGTTCTCATCATCCTCACACAATAAGATTCTTGTTTTCTCTTCCATAATTCTTTATTTTAAAGGTAATACAATTGTAAATGTTGTTCCGACGCCCGGTTCACTCTCCGCGCGGATTGTACCGCGATGTGCCTGAACTATCTGCTTCACATAGGCCAAACCAAGACCAAACCCCTTGACATCGTGTACATTGCCGGTGTTGACGCGATAGAAACGGTCAAAGATTTTCTTGAGGTCTTCCTTGCGTATGCCTATACCGTTATCCTTGATAGAAAGCATGAATTTGTCTCCCGAATTCCATGTACGCACTTCAAGAGAGATAGGCACGTCGTAACGTTTGTACTTTACAGCATTGTCCATGAGATTGAATATCACATTCGTGAAATGCATTTCATCGACATATATGTATGGGTCGGTTGCGTCAAGTGCATAATCAATGTGCCCGCCGTTCTGCTCCACCTTCACCGCAAACGTGTTAACAATGTTTAGCAGCAGTTCATTGGCATCAAGTTCCTTCATCTTGAGCGACGCAGTGTTCTTGTCATCGAACATAGACATCTGCAACACTTTATCGACCTGGAAACGCAGTCGTTTGGCCTCACTGGAGATTACACCCGAAAGACGCCCGAACATTTCAGGAGATTTGGACACAGACTGGTCCTGCAACATCTGCGCCGCAAGCGATATTGTAGATATCGGAGTCTTGAACTCATGCGTCATATTGTTTATGAAGTCATTCTTCATCTTGGTAATTTTCTTGTGCCTGATAGCCATGTACAATGTTATCACGAACGTTATTAACATAACCAAAGTGAACAACAGCGAAGGTATCATAAATTTAACCGAACCGTAAATATAATTGTTCAGGTACGAGGTAGGGAAACTGACCTCGAGGGTCGATATACGGTTGAACACATCGTTTGCAAACAGCGCCTCGCGGTACACCCGGCACGATTCGTCATCAAAATGCCCTTCGCTGGCAAATATCGTATCGCCGACATTGTCTATAACACGAAACTCGAATGGCAATGTTATGCCGCAGTTCGCAAATTCAGTCCTCAGGCTATTGAAGAGCAGTTCGGCATTCATACGCATTTCGAGCGGTTTTGAACCGGCATTCATTATGACATCGTATATAACACGGTCAAAGACATCGCGCTGATGTCTGTACTTCATCTTTATTATATCCTGGGTCAAATTGTTGGCACCTTGGACCGACATATCCCTCTTGTTGGAAAGAATGCTGCTGATATCCTTGTATGTAAGAGGTTTTTCGTCAATCATCATGAATTCGAAAAGAGTATAGAAATCGCTTGAACCATGCTTGATGTTTATTTGCCGGTTGAGCAGTTTCTCGGTAAGCATGCGACCGTATTCGATATCCCTGCGCAACTCCTCGGAAAGATATGTACGCATTTCCTCTATCTCGAAATTATACGCAACGGCATGCAGGCTCCTCTTCACGCCCTCGTCAAAATGCTCAACGCGCATTTTGACCATAGTCTCAATATATGACAACTGCATGAACAGCAGCGCCACACAGCAAACGGCCATTATGAGACCCACAAGCCAAATCGTAATCTTTTTCATAAAGCAAATATATATAGAACATCTTTAGTTAGAATAACAAAAATTTATTTTTATTGTTTTTTTCTTTTTAATTAACAAACAGAAGGGTTATAGTTATCAATTCAGTAACTTATTCTTACAACCGCAGGGGATTTTAGCAAAAAGCAAATGATATTTAACAAAAAACGGGCAGCCAATTGGCTGCCCGTACACAGTAGATATAATGGATTATTCTTCATCCTTTACTGCAAGTTCCTCGACAAGTTTGTTCTGGACATCACCGGGAACAAGTTCGTAAGTAGAAGGAGACATAATGAACGAAGCACGACCACCGGTCAATGAACTGAGGGTTGTCGAATAAGAAGCCATCTCTTTCAAAGGAACCTTTGCCGAGAGTTTCTCATAACCGTTCTCGCTCTCCATACCCATAATCATACCACGACGACCCTGGATGTCACTCATCACATCACCCATTTTGTCCGATGGAACGAATACCTCTACATCATATACAGGTTCAAGAATCTTCGGACCTGCCTCGCGGAACGCTGCGCTGAACGCGTTGCGGCCTGCAAGCATGAATGAGAGTTCATTTGAATCAACCGGGTGCATTTTGCCATCGTAAACTATTACGCGCACATCACGTGCATAAGAACCGGTAAGAGGACCACGCTCCATGCGTTCCATAACACCCTTGAGGATTGCAGGCATAAAGCGTGCGTCAATGCTACCGCCGACAATGCTGTTCACGAATACCAGCTTGCCGCCCCAATCGAGTGTAACCTCTTCGGTAGCCTTGGCATTGATTTTGAACTCTTGACCGCCGAAACGGTAAACCTCCTGCAGTGGTTTGCCCTCCTCGTAAGGTTCAACAATCATGTGCACCTCACCGAACTGGCCTGCACCACCCGACTGCTTCTTGTGACGATAATCGGCACGTGCAGCCTTTGTAATGGTCTCGCGATAAGGAATCTTCGGTTCCTCATACTTAACCTGAATCTTCTCCACGTTCTCAAGACGCCACTTGAGAGTACGCAGGTGGAACTCACCCTGACCGTAAACAATTGTCTGACGGAGTTCCTTGGACTGCTCGATACGCCATGTCGGATCCTCTTCGTGCATGCGGTTAAGAATCTGCATCATCTTCTCTATTTCAGACTCGTTGGCAGGTTTTATGGCACGTGAATATTTCGAAGCAGGATACTTCACAAGAGCGAACCTGTTATTGGCGTCCTTTGCATTAAGAGTGTTGCCAATTTTTATATCCTTCAGTTTTACTGTACAACCCAGGTCACCGGCCTTGAGTTCATCCACAGCCACACGGTTGGCACCTGCACTGCAGAACAACTGGGCAATACGTTCCTTGGAACCACGGTCAACATTCAAGAGGTCGTCACCGGCCTTGAGTGTACCGCTCATTACCTTAAAGTAGTTAACCTCGCCAATATGCGGTTCAACCGATGTCTTGTAGAAGAGTATCGATGTAGGAGCGGCGCTGTCATAAGGAACAGTCTCGCCTTCGGCATTCACGGGCTGAGGCATATCGGTAATTTCCGGAGCCACATTGGCAAGGAACTCGAGCAGACGGCTGACTGCAACATCTGTAGAAGCAGAACAGCAGAGGACAGGATACACACTGTCGGTAGAGAGACCCAAACGTGCACCCATGCGGATTTCGTCGGTAGTCAACTCCTCAGATTCGAAGAACTTGTCCATAAGACCCTCTTCGTTTTCGGCAGCTTTCTCTACAAGTTCCATGTGAAGAGCCTTTGCCTTCTCCAATTCACCTGCGGGAATATCCTCAACAATAGGAGCCTTACCCTCGCCGGTGAATGTAAGTTTCTTCATAAGAAGCACGTCGATGATAGTGCTGAAACCGGGACCTGCATTCAAAGGATACTGTACGGGAACAACCTTTGAGCCATAGATTGACTGCAACTGTTCGATGATTGTATCGTAGTCGCACTTCTCGTTGTCAACCTGGTTCACAACGAACATCATAGGTTTCTTCATTTTCTTGATGTAGCGGTAGCAGTTCTGTGTACCTACCTCAACACCATACTGACCATTGATTACCATCATTGCCAAGTCGGCAACAGTCATGGCACTGACCATACTGCCGGCAAAGTCATCGGCACCCGGGCAGTCGATAAGATTCAACTTTTTGCCGGCCTGCTCAACCTGGAATACAGTTGAAAACACCGAATAGCCATACTCCTGCTCCACAGGGAAATAGTCGCTAACGGTGTTCTTTGCCTCGATTGTACCTCTACGTTTGATGATTCCACCCTCAAAGAGCATAGCCTCTGTGAGAGTGGTTTTTCCAGAGCCGGAACATCCTACAATTGCAATGTTCTTGATTTCGTTAGTCTGATAAGTTTTCATACTATTGTTGTTTTTAGTCCAAAGAAGTATGGTTGTTGCGGCGAACCACTTTCCTTTTCAAGCGCACTTTACCGCATTACAGACTCCTTTGTTTGGTTAGTTAGTTATTTTATCAAATGAGGTGGCAATGTAGGAATTTTTCCGAAGAAAAGCAAACAGAAAGCCAAGGTTTTTTAGAATAAGAAATAAAAAAGTTATCTTCGCGGTGAAAAAGGGATAAAGATGGCCGGCATATACATACATATACCATTCTGCAAGCAGAGGTGTAATTACTGCGCTTTTTACTCTACCACCTTATATAATATAAAGGAAGAGTATGTGAATGCGCTATGCAAAGAACTGCTCATGCGCAAGGATTATGTTGCCGGGGACGTAATAAGCACCATTTATTTCGGTGGCGGGACACCCTCAACCCTGACAATTGAGCAACTTGAGAGAGTATGCAGCACAATCTACAGCACGTACCCCATTGCCGAAAATCCCGAAGTAACAATAGAGTGCAACCCCGACGACCTCACACCCGAATACCTTGAAAGACTGAAGGAACTGCCGTTCAACAGGATAAGCATGGGCGTGCAGAGTTTCAATAACATACAATTGAAACGCCTTGGCCGCCGCCACACAGCCGAAGGAGCACACCTTGCCGTTGCAAACGCCCGTGCTGCCGGATACAATAATATAAGCATTGACCTGATGTTCGCACTGCCGGACTCAACGCTCTTGGAGTGGCAGCACGACCTTGAGAGTGCAATTGCATTGAAGCCCGACCATCTTTCGGCCTACAACCTGATGTACGAAGAAGGTACCCCGCTCTACCGCGCCCTGCAACGTGGCGACTTCAATGAACTCGGCGAGGATGAGAACGTGAAACAGTTCGGCATACTCATCGAGGCCATGAAAGGTGCAGGATACCGCCACTACGAAATCTCAAACTTCGCACTACCCGGCAAAGAGAGCCGCCACAACAGCAGTTACTGGAACGACACGCCCTACATTGGGTGCGGAGCGGCAGCACACTCATACAACGGCACTTCGCGCGAATGGAACATTGCTGACATAAAAACATATATTGAAGGCATAAACGGCGAGAAGCGCAATTTCGAGATTGAGCACCTTACAGAAGAGGAGCGCTACAATGATACAATACTAACCCGCCTGCGCACTGCCGACGGCATACCGCTTATCTGGATGAAGGATAAATTCAGCGACAAACTCAACGCCTACATGCTGCGTGCCGCCGAAAAAGAGATTGCACTAGGCAACCTTAAGGAAGAGAACGGACACCTGTCGCTCACCGAAAAGGGCATTTTCATAAGCGACGCGGTAATAAGGGAACTGATTTATGTATAACAGCAGAGCAACCCTTGCCACAAAAGGAAGGGTTGCCCACATTGATATTCTATATCTTATCTCCCAAATAACTCCTCAACGCCTTCACATACTCTTCAAAAGCAGAAACACCTTCAGGTGTTATCGAGCACGTAGTACGGGGCATCTTACCCTTGAAACCCTTTTCCACCTTGATGTAACCGGCTTTCTGCAATTTATCTAACTGCACGCTCAAATTGCCGGCTGTCGCTTTTGTCTGCTCCTTAATGTAGACAAAATCGGCACTCTCCACACTTATCAGCAGAGAAACAACCGCAAGGCGCAGCTCAGAGTGCAACAAAGGATTCAGTTCTTTAAACATTTTTTCTTGTAATTGAGTATATGGCCCGAAACGACAAGCAACAGGAACATTATCACTGCAAAGATAATACATTCTACCAAATAGCGTTCTCTTCCTGCAAACTGTTCAAAGGTAAGGAAACGTAAAAGTACCCACCGCGTAACAGGAAACAACAGCGAAGAGAAGATTGCCGCATAACCGATACGCTTCACAACCTTGTCTTTTATAACTGTAGCTGTAGTAGCAGTTCCGACTCCTATGAGGAGAATTACATCAACGAAGATTCCTTCAAAACTGCCTAAAAAAGGCAACAGAAAAGCAGCAACACCAATTGCACACCATAAGGCATTTATGCAGCGGTCAATGTAATTGGTTACCGTTTTCTCCTGTTTATTAAACAGCAACATAAGCAGCCACCCTACTACAGGAATCGCGAACCATCCCCACAGATAAGGATAAAAATCCTCTACACAGGCAACTATAACCGCCTGACATATTGAAACGATAACTGTCGTATACCCCCAGATGAGGAAAGGCGTTCCAAGGTTCTTTGTCATTCGCGCACGCGAATCGTTAATCATTGAGATTATGAGTTCCAGACTCTCGGCCTCATTCATTCTTTTTTCTTCCATAATAAATTCTCATTTTAGTTAGAAACACGGATATATCCGTCACAAATATAAAGTAGTTTATTTTATAAACCAAACAAAAATGATTATATTTTTGAGGACGTTTCAAAAAAGATAGATAAACATAAAAAAAGGAGCGCCTGAGTCCAGGCGCTCCGAGAATATAGTTTACAATACTAAATTTACATCAAACTGTTTGCAAGTGCAAGGATTTCCTCACCAATTGCGTCGGCAGCCTCCTGTGTGGGACCTTCGGAATATATACGGATGATTGGTTCGGTGTTGCTCTTGCGCAGGTGCACCCATGTCTCTGGGAAGTCGAGCTTTACACCGTCAACGGTATTAATCTCAGCCTTACCTGCATATGTAGCCTTGATTTTCTCAAGGATTGCGTCAACATCGCAACCTGGCTTAAGGTCAATGCGGTTCTTACCCATAAAGTAAGCAGGATATGTGGCACGCAGTTCGCTCACTGTCTTCTTTTCGTGAGCAAGGTGACTCAGGAACAAGCAGATACCTACCAAGGCGTCACGACCGGCGTGGCAAGCAGGATAGATTACACCACCATTGCCCTCGCCGCCGATGACAGCATTTGTCTCGCGCATTTTGGTAACAACGTTAACCTCACCTACAGCAGAAGCGGTGTAAGTACAACCATGAGCATTGGTTACATCGCGAAGAGCACGTGTTGAACTGAGGTTAGATACGGTATTGCCCGGAGTATGTTTGAGGACATAGTCGGCAACAGTAACGAGTGTATACTCCTCGCCGTACATCTCACCGTTCTCGCAGATGATTGCCAAACGGTCAACGTCGGGGTCAACAACAAAAGCGACGTCGTTGCCACCCTTTGCCATAAGTCCCATGATATCACCAAGGTTCTTTGCAAGAGGTTCCGGGTTATGCTGGAAGTCGCCTGTGGGTTCGCAGTAGAGTTTATCAACCTTTGTGATACCGAGTTTCTCGAACAGTTTCGGGAGAATAACACCGCCTACCGAGTTCACGCAGTCGATTGCAACCTTGAAACCTGCAGACTTGATGGCTTCAACGTCAACAAGGGGCAATGCGAGCACAGCCTCAATGTGCTTGTCATCATAAGTCTCGTCAAGACGATACTTGCCGAGAGTCTCAACGTCAGCATAATCAAATTCTTCAGCTGCCGCAATGCGGAGAACTTCCTGACCTTCGGCAGCATTAAGGAACTCACCCTTCTCATTAAGCAATTTCAGCGCATTCCACTGACGCGGGTTGTGACTTGCAGTAAGGATTATACCGCCACAAGCGTCTTCCATAGTTACGGCAACCTCGGTTGTAGGGGTTGAGGCAAGACCTATGTCCACAACGTCGAACCCCATTCCCATGAGAGTTCCGCATACAATCTTGTTCACCATTTCGCCCGAAAGACGTGCGTCGCGGCCTACAACAATCTTGTTGCTTGTCTTGGTGGTTGTCTTACGTATCAGCGCAGCATAGGCCGATGTGAGTTTCACAACATCAAAGGGGGTAAGACCCTCATCGGCTCTACCTCCGATTGTACCTCTGATTCCTGAAATAGATTTGATTAGTGTCATATAAGTTTTTTATTAAAGAAACGTCTTTATTGCAGTTCCATTACTCATCGAAGTCAAACATATTCTCGGGTTGGAATGTAATTTCATAAAGGCATGGGTACACCATGTTACTTGCCGTAACTGTACCCTTGGTATGCGGCACAATGAGGATTACCTTGGCAATATCGCTCTGGTTGCGCACAAAATAGAGATAATTGAACGGTACAAGCCAACCTTCAGGGACGGCATTGCCATACACCGAGGACATTACACCCGAAGTGAAGGTTGCCGAATAGGTGCCGCTGTTATTGGATACACGCATTTCATCGGGTTCACTCATATAAGTGTTAAGCGAGATTGTTTCACCCGACATTATGTTATATTCACTATAACGTACAAGCATGTTACGTGTATCGCCGGGATTTATCCTGCGGGCATAGGGGGAATCCTTCGGGTTGTTGACTATCTGCATGTACACATCGTCAATCTCCACGAACTCGTTGTCCTTTACGTTTGTTGTGGAATCGTTGTCAACAAACTGGTTATAAGAGATTACCTTTATACCCTTATCTTTTATGAACGCCTTTACAGCGTCGCGTTCCTTCTCCTTCATCTCGGAGTATGTGACAGTGTCGTCACAAGCCGACAAGAGCAAAGCGACAACGGGAAGAATAAAAAGATATCTAAATGTATTGAATTTCATGATTGTTCCGCTATACTTAAAGGAATGGATTTAATTTTTCAAAAATACAATTTTCTGCGAAGATACAAAAACAAAAGTGATGAAACCACCTTAAATCTGTTTAAAATTCTTATTTAATGCACTATTCCGTTATACTCACGCAATATCCAAGAACGGAGAGTGCTAACTTAGCAAATCGCTCTTGAACTTCCGGAGTGCCTGACGGAAACGTTCCACAGCCTCATCCATAGAACAATACAGTTCACCACCTGAAGCATTCTTGTGCCCGCCGCCGTTGAAAAACTCGGCCGCGACAGCATTGCACGGAAAATCATCGACGCTGCGTAACGAAACGTTTATTTTTCCGGGAATTTCTTCACGCAGAAAACACGAAAAACGCATACCCTTTATCTGCAAAGGTTGGTTTACAAGACCCTCGGTATCACCCTTCTGGGCATAGAAACGCATGAGTTCCTTGTGCGAAAGGGTAATGAGTGCAGCATTGTACTTGTTGTAGATTTTAAGTTTCTCATAAAGCACATACCCCCACAAGCGCATGCGGGTCATGGACGATGTATAAAACACACGACGGTATATAAGGTCCTTGTCAATGCCTTTACCAAGCAATTCGGCAATAATAAGATATATATCCTTGCGTGTTGAAGCATAGGCAAATGCCCCTGTATCTGTCATCATGCCCGTATATATGCATTCGGCAATTTCTTGTGAAATGGAATCTGAGTCTGATAATCCTTCAATGACCCTGAACACAAGTTCACATGTAGAACAGGCAACAGTGTGCGATATCGTCACAGAAAATTCCTGTGAAGGTTGCGGATGATGGTCTATTAATACTTTGGGAACATCAATGGCAGAGACTGCCTCGCCCACCTCGCCTATGCGGGAAAGCACATTGAAATCGAGACAGAACAGTGCGTCAGCCGCATGAAGGAGTTCTGCGGCACGCTGTTTATCCGATTCATAAAAGACGACATCCCCTGTCCCGGGCAACCATGAGAGGAAATCGGGGAACATGTTAGGCAACAACACCACGCATTCCTTACCGAGCGAACGCAAATAGCCACACAGTGCCAAGGATGAACCTACGGCATCACCATCGGGGTTCTTGTGCGAAAGCACCACAAAACGTTCACCTCTACCGACAATTTCCTTTACAGCGTCGATATTCTCTTGAGTTACCAGTTGTTCAAGCATATATGCAATATTTTCCACGAAGATAGTAAAATGGGACAGAAAAGCGAAAAGGAGTAAGATTTTTATTTGCCACGCAATGGAAGAAGAGTAAAACTGTCGCCCGACGCCACTACCATCATCGCGCCGGTATCGGCAATATCCACAGGCTCTATCTCCAATGCTGCGCACTCACGTAATATTCTTTGCCTGCTATGCCTGTACAAAGAGGCGTCGAGGACAAGGCAAGCCGAAGGGTACGCCTCAACAAGGTCTTTTACTGTACCCAAAAAACCTCGGCAAAGAATCACAATATCCGCAGGTTCCACATAGATATTCTCCTGCCACAAAGTATTGTCAACAAGGCGCACGTCAAGCCCATTGAACTCGAGCAACCCTTCGTTCAACGAAATGTTGCCATCGGAGAACCGGTCATTCACCCAAGTCGGTTGCGGCAGTCCTTCACGTTTTATGAAAGGAGAGGAAGAGTATTCATATTCGGCGTCCAGTTGAGGAACCGTAGAAACCAGGTAATTGTCCTGTTCACCCGACACCGCATGCAGAAGCGGGTTTTTCCTGTTGTTGTAGATTACAAGATAGTTCCCGCCGAACTCATCGGTTGTCGAAAAGACCATGGCAAGCAAGGAACAAAAAATGCAACCGAGTGAAAAGAGCGACAGCCAACCCACCCTTTTTGCAATGCCGTAGCACAACAGCACCAAAAGCAACACAACAAGAGACGCACCAGCAATACCAAGTTGCGGCAATGCTAAAGAAGCGCCGGGCAAAGAGGCAATCACACCCACAAAACCATTCATGAGCCACACTAAGGATTTCAGCAGCAAAACTACCGGATACTGTAGGAACGGCACAACCGTAAGCACCCATACAAGCACAGCAAGTGACATGAGCACAAAAGCCAAGGGCACGACAACAATGTTGGTCAATAGGAAATAGAGGGGAAACATCCCGAAATAGTACCAGACAAATGGGAGAGTTCCCACCTGGGCCACAAGAGAAAGAATGAGCAGATTGGCAATGTAACGCCACACAGCACTTTTTTCTTCAAGTTTGAAAAACCGCTGCATGGGAGGTGCGAGAAGCAAAATGGAAAGTACCGCAGCAAAGGAGAGTTGGAAACTGACATCGAAAAGCAGATGTGGAGAGAGGAGCAGCATTATAATTGCCGCAAACGACAACGAACTGACACCCGAAGAGTCCTGCCGCAGACAACGCCCCAAAGAGATGAGTGTAAAAAGCAGTGCAGCACGCACAACCGAGGGCGACATGCCTGCCACAAAAGCAAATGCCCATACAAGCATTAGAATTGCAGCCTCCCTCAACACAATCCAATGGCGTTTACGCGACCACAACGGCAACAATGCAACCAGAATCATATAGAAGACTCCAAGGTGCATGCCGGAAAGCGCAAGGATATGGCTTGCACCGGCTGCCGAATATTTTTCCTTGAGTTCCCGGGGAAAATCACTACGTTCTCCAATTGTCAATGCCGACAACAATGCCAGGTCATCACCCTCAAAAGAGAGTTCTTCATACATCTTCACTACCCGGGAACGTGTATGCGAAGCCGCAGCAGATAGCGAAATTCCGGTTTCGCTCTCATTATTCCATTCATCAGCACCCACATGGCAATATCCGGTAATGCCTTTTATATAATAGAACCTCTCGGAATCGAATTCGGCCGGATTGCCTGCATTGACATAAGCAGACACCTTACCTTTGAAAGATACCCTGCAACCGGCCCTCAACGGTTCGACCTCTACACAGCGTGGGAAATAGAGATACACCAATCCCTCTTTGCGGACCGATGGTGCAGCTGTTGTATCGTTCAGTGAAAGTTCTGCAAGGACTTTTACAGTCGTACCCTTGACAATAGGCTCCTCAACCAGCAATGCACTGTACTCATGCTTCCCGGCACTCCACTGCGGGGCCATCTGCGCCTCCTTGTTCTCCTCGACATATAGTCCCAGAGAAAGCATGAACAGCAAGGCTCCGACGCCGAAAAGCCATTTTGGCGACATGCGCAACATGCCGAAAAGCATTGCAAACAGTGCCAATGCTGCCGACAGGGCAATGGGGAACATACCTACCTGACAATACCAACCTATGGCGATACCAGCCATCAGCGGTATTGCCAACCTGAAAAGAGGGTTCTTCTTTAAAAATGACGATATAGCCACAAAGAGTAACCGGGGCGTTAAAGTGCGGAAAGAGCCGATATCACTGCATGGGGATCAGGGTCCTTGAAGACTGCATTACCCGCCACGAGTGCGTTGGAACCGGCCTGTGCCAACAATGCACCGGTTGTAGCGTTTACACCGCCATCGACCTCAATAAGCGCCTTGGAACCTGCCGTGTCAATGAGTTCACGCAGTTCGCGCACTTTGTCCACAGTGTGGGGAATGAACTTCTGCCCCCCGAAACCGGGGTTCACGCTCATGAGAAGAACGAGGTCAAGTTCACCTATTATATCTTTGAGAAGGCACACGGGGGTAGATGGGTTCAGAGTGACACCGGCCATCATTCCGGCCTCTTTTATCTGTGTTACGGCACGATGAAGATGTGTGCATGCCTCATAGTGGATATTCATTATGCGTGCATTGATATCCTTCATCGCCTGCAGATAGTTCATCGGATTCACCACCATAAGGTGTACATCAAGCGGTTTATTGCAGAGTTCCGCTACATACTTTAGCACAGGAGGACCGAAAGAGAGGTTGGGAACAAAGACACCGTCCATGATGTCAATATGCAACCAGTCGGCCTTGCTGCTGTTTATCATTTTCAAGTCCTCTTGCAGGTTGCCGAAATTCGCCGACAACAACGATGGGGAAACAATCTGTGCCATAATATCACTTATTAAGATGGTGTTTAAATTTTCAAATCCAATCCTTCAACGGAAAAACCGCGTAACAGGTCGGCTACCGGCATACGTCTCTTTCCTGCCAACTGAACCTCAAGCAACGACACGTAACCGTCCTTTACAGCCACTTTAAGGAATGTTTTGCCATCGGTAACCAGTGTACCGCACTCTTTGCCGTGGTTGCATATCTCTTTTGCGGTCTCATACACCTTCAATGCAGTCACGTTTCCGTCATGGTCAACAAGTTCGCACCATGCTGCAGGATAAGGCGACATTCCACGCACGAAATCATATACCCGGACTGCGTTCTTTGACCAATCTATGCGGCATGTATCGCGGAAAATCTTGGGCGCAGGGCGCAATTCGCACTCGCTGCCATACATCGCAGCCTGCTCAACAGCCGTCACTTTACCTTTTACTATCGCTTCAACGGTACGCAATACCGTGTCGCCACCCTGCAACATAAGCCTGTCGTGCAAAGTTCCGGCATTATCCTTCTCGTCTATTGTGACAATATCGCGGTAGATGACATCGCCTGTATCAATCTCGTGTTTGAGGAAGAATGTTGTTACACCGGTCTCTTTGTCACCGTTTATTATGGCCCAATTGATTGGTGCTGCACCGCGGTACTGGGGCAGCAGCGAAGCATGCAGGTTAAAGGTTCCCAAACGCGGCATGTTCCACACGCTTTCGGGAAGCATGCGAAAGGCAACGACAATCTGCAAATCGGCATGCCACTCGCGCAATGCAGCCTGAAAAGCCTCGTCCTTAAGCGAATCGGGTTGAAGCACGGGAAGGTTCTCGGCCACGGCAAACTGTTTGACCGGACTCATGAGAAGTTGGTTGCCACGCTTGTTTATCATTTTGTCCGGCATGGTCACTACACCCACGACCTCAAAACCGCAGTCACTGCAAGAGCGTTGTTTCTCAAGCAGACGGCGCAAGGGTTCCACTGCAAAATCGGGTGTCCCAAGATATACTATACGCAATTTTTCCATAAATTCTTAGTCAGATGTAAATTCCAGCAAAGTCTTGCGGTAGGCAGTAAACATTGCCGACTTTGAAATAAAACCTATATACTCGCCATTGACATCCTCTACCGGCAGGTTCCATGCCCCGGTCTCTTCAAAATGGCGCATTACAGCCTCCATGGGTTCTTCTATGCTGAGCCTGTAGGGCACCTCACGCATAAGAGTTGCGACCGAGTAGCGGTGATAGAGTTCCTGACGGAACATTATATGTCTTATATCATCGAGGTAGATGACCCCGACAAGGCGGTTCGCAGAATCCACAACCGGGAAAATGTTCCTTTTTGTCTTGGCTACGACAGAAGTCAGTTGTCCGAGGTCCATATCGGGACTCACACGCATGAAATTCTTCTCAATCACATCGGCCACCTTCAGGATTGTGAGCACGGCCTGGTCCTTATGATGGGTTATGAGTTCACCACGCTGGGCCAGACGCACGGCATAGATATTGTTGCTGTCGAATACCCTCACGGTAAGATACGAACATACCGAAACTATCATCAATGGCAGGAATAACGAGTAGCCTCCGGTGAGTTCGGCAATGAGAAACACGCCCGTCAGAGGAGCATGGAACACACCCGACATGAGAGCAGCCATACCGAAGAGGGCAAAGTTCTTATCGGACACCCACACACCGAAGTCCATCATGTTGCAGAGTGAAGCGAAGAGATATCCCGTAACACATCCAAGGAAAAGGCTGGGAGCGAATATACCGCCACAGCCTCCGCCGCAATTGGTTACTGTAGAGGCAAGTGCCTTGAACACTATTATAAGGAACATGTACAGGAATATAAACTTCGCATGACCGTAGAAGAGCGAATTATCAAGTATAATATTGTCGCTGGCACCGTTTATCAGATGAGTGATTGTCTCATAGCCTTCACCGTAAAGCGGCGGGAAAAGGAAAATGAGTACGCTCAATATTCCACCGCCAATAGCAAGTTTGGCATAGGGATTGCTCAGGCGCTTGAACTGTTTCTCTACGGCAATGGTGACATGTGTGAAATAAAGCGATACAAGACCGCAGACAACTCCCAACATCATTACATAAGGTACGCGTGCGAGGTTGAAAGCCTCTTCCATATGGAATTCGAACGTAGCCTCGGTACCCATGAGTATATAAGATATTGTGGCTGCCGTAACGCTTGAGATAAGCAGTGGCAGCAACGACGACATGGTAAGGTCTATCATGAGCACCTCAATCACAAAGACAAGACCGGCAATGGGAGCCTTGAAGATTCCCGACACAGCACCGGCGGCACCGCAACCTATCAGAAGCATCATGACTTTCTTCTCCATCTTGAAAAGACTGCCGAGATTGGAACCTATGGCCGAACCGGTCATTACAATAGGAGACTCGGCACCGACGGAACCGCCGAAACCGATTGTTATGCTACTGGCCAGAAGTGACGACCAGGTGTTGTGGCGCCGTATCTTACCCATGCGGCATGATATTGCATACAAGACTTTTGTGACACCATGGCTAATGTCATCGCGCACAATCTTACGGATAAAAAGACCGGTAATGAGAATACCTATCACCGGGTACACAAGATAAAGCCAATTGAACGTGTGAGGGTCAAAATTTCCGGTGAGGATATGCTGTATGAAATGAATCAAATGCTTGAGTGCAAAGGCCGCAAGTGCCGAAAGGGCACCTACAACAAAGCTCAGCACCAGAACAAACTGGTTCTGCGGAACATGCTTTTCACGCCAATCGATAAAGCGGTCGAGCAACCCTGTATTCTTTTTACCGGTGTCCATCACTCTCTGATAACCGTTACAGTACCGTTGGATTTGAGTTTCACAATGCTTGAGGACTTGGCCTTACCCTTCTCGAGTTGCTTGTAATTGACCACATAGTCCACAGCGTCAATGATTTCCTTACTGATTTCACTGAAATTTGCCGGAGTAGGTTCGCCGCTGATGTTTGCCGAAGTGGAGACTACCGGTTTCTGGAAACGGTAACACAACTCCTTGGAAAAGAGTTCCGACGTGACGCGTATTCCCACGCTGCCATCCTCGGCAACGAGTGAGGGTGCAATATTGCGCGCACCGTCATATATTATTGTAAGCGGGCTCGTTGCCAGTTCTATCATATCCCATGCGACAGAAGGAACCTCCCCAACATACCTCGCCAGACGGTCGGCGCTGTCTACAAGCAGAAGCATGGCTTTGCTGTCGGCACGTTTCTTTATCTCAAAGAGACGTTTCACGGCAACATCGTTGGTGGAATCGCAGCCTATCCCCCAAACAGTATCTGTAGGATAAAGGATTACCCCACCCTTTCTCATGATTTCAACGCATTTTTTTGCTTCGTCTGCTATTGTACCCATAATCAGAATTCGCTTGTGAAGTGGAAACGTATTGATTTGAAATCATTCTGCGCCATCTGCAACACATAGTTGCTGTCGGCAAGGAACACATCACGTCCTTCAATATCCTTTGCCATATACTGATACTTGCGTTTCTTGAAGTTCTCAAGTTCAACAGGGTCATCACTCTCAATCCAGCATGCCTTGTATAGATTTACAGGTTCCCAACGGCATTTCGCATTGTATTCATTTTCAAGACGATACTGGATAACCTCGAACTGAAGTTGCCCCACTGTTCCTATGAGTTTACGACCGTTGTGCTGGTTCACGAAAAGTTGTGCCACACCCTCTCCCATAAGTTGGTCTATTCCTTTTGCCAGTTGCTTGGTCTTCATCGGGTCGGCATTCTCGATGTATTTGAACATCTCGGGCGAGAAACTGGGCAGTCCCTTGAAATGAAGCATTTCACCTTCGGTCAAAGTATCTCCAATCTTAAAGTTTCCAGTATCGGGCAAGCCAATGATATCCCCGGGATAGGCCTCCTCAATAGTACTCTTGCGCTGTGCCATGAACTGTGTGGGCGAAGAGAAACGCAGGTCTTTACCCAAACGGATATGACGGTATGGTGTGTTGCGGACAAATTTTCCCGAACATATCTTGCAGAAAGCCACACATGAACGGTGATTCGGGTCAATATTGGCAGTAATCTTGAAGATGAAACCGGTAAATTTTGAATCCTCGGGATTAACCAAACGCTCCACAGCCTGCACCGGACGCGGGCTGGGGGCAATCTTCACAAAACAGTCGAGCAGTTCCTGAACACCGAAATTATTGAGTGCCGAACCGAAGAATACCGGTGCCACCTTTGCGTCAAGGTAATCCTGAACATTGAATTCGGGATATACTCCATCGACAAGTTCAAGGTCGGCACGGAGTTTGAAAGCAAGGTCTTCGCCTATATTCCGGTCAAGTTCATCACTGTTGATATCAACCTCAACTTTCTCTGTAACACGCTGCTTGTTAGGGGTGAAAAGGTCAAGTTTCTGTTCGTAGATATTGTATACACCCTTGAAACGGGCACCTTGGTCGATGGGCCAACTTAACGGACGTACCGCAATCTGCAGTTCGCTCTCGAGTTCATCAAGAAGTTCAAACGGGTCACGGCCTTCGCGGTCCATCTTGTTCACATAAACTATCACAGGAGTGTTGCGCATGCGGCACACTGCCATGAGTTTGCGCGTTTGTGTCTCGACACCCTTTGCACTGTCCACGACAATGATTACACTATCCACGGCCGTAAGAGTACGGAATGTATCCTCGGCAAAATCCTGGTGACCCGGCGTGTCAAGAATATTAATCTTGTAGCCTTCGTAATCGAACTCCATTACAGATGTGGTTACCGAAATACCGCGCTGTTTTTCAATCTCCATCCAGTCCGATGTGGCAGTCTTCTTTATCTTGTTCGATTTAACCGCACCGGCAACCTGAATCTGACCGCCGAAAAGCAACAGTTTCTCGGTCAATGTCGTCTTTCCGGCATCGGGGTGCGATATGATTGCAAATGTTCTTCTTCTTCCAATCTCTTCCTGTACACTCATTATATAGCAATTTTATCGTTTTTAAATCAATTCATCATCAAGGTCAAGTTTTCCCTCCTCGTCCTCCTTGAAATAGAGCGAGAGCATAGATATGAAACGGCTTATCTCGGCTGTTGCATTCAGTGTCCCTTCATTGATTTCCCTCTTCTGCAACTTCATCATCCACACTATGTAAAGCGCGTCGAAACAGTTTTCAAGTTCACTCTTCCCGCGACCGTCACTTTTGGAACGGAATTCAACAATAAACGGCAAGGCCTTGTAATAGGCCGCCGAGTAGAATGGGACTTTGGGCGACTTGAGCAAACGATGGTGAAGGTCTGTAAGGTTTATTATGACATTCTTGTTTATCTGCAGATGTCCTTTCTCCTTTACCTCTTCGAGGCGCATCATCTCAATGAGATTGGAGTACCACTCCACCGCCTCGGCTTCTGCTTCGGGCGGCAGGTTATAAGGCACTACCAGCAATTCCTTTATTCTCTCCAATGAGAGTCCGTTGGCACGTATTATATCCTCAACCTGCCACATATACAGCAGATACTCTGCTATATTCTTTTTCCTGAGTTCACGTGATACAAACAAAACAGATGATTTTAATGTAACGACCAGATACCTGTTGCAATCAGCACCGCACCGATGGCAGAACCGGCCATTACGGCCGCACCTATGACACGGTTTATTATCATCACTCCCCTAAGGTCAAAACGCGCACGCAGTTTATTCACCACATAAGTGATGAAAAGCCACCACAGTATTGCTCCGCCAAAAATTGAGATATACCCTATGAACTGCAGATACAGCGGCATATCGGGCAACATGAAGTTGAACGGTGCAAACAGACCCATAAAAAGGAGGACTATCATGGGGTTTGACAGAGTAATGAAGAAACCGGTTACGCCATTGTGGAGCAGATTGCTTTTGTTGCGACTCACATTACGGGTATTCTTCATGGGGTTGGTACGGAAGGTATGCACACCGAAGACGAACATTATAGTCGCACCCAGCAACTGCATCCAATAGAGCGCCGACTGGTTGTTGATTATATCGTAAAGGAATGACAACCCGTAACCCGTAACCAAGGCATAAAGCAAATCACTGCAAGCAGCGCCGAAACCGGTCACAAGACCATAGGCACGCCCTTTGTTCAATGTTCGCTGGATACACAGGACACCTACGGGCCCCATGGGCGCTGAAGCGACAATGCCGATGAGGATTCCTTTAAGAACCACATCCACCGTAGCCATTTGGGATATTAAACTCTGAAAAACTTCATCCATATTGCAAAGTTGTCATTTTTTTATGAGAAACACAGCAAATGAACGGAGTTTTTTTTCACTTCATGCAAATTAATTGCGTTTTTGTGGTATCGGACCTATAAAGAAGTCATCAATCGCCCTTCAAAGAATGCGGTTCATGCATTCTGTTGTCAAGAAAAAGAAGCAGGAAAATATCGGCCACACCTATGAAGATTGCACATATACCAAGCAGGATAGAAACCGTTGACGCCACGGCAAACGGGTCGACAAACAGAACCACCGAAGCAATTGCTACCACAAACGGCACAATTCCCATTTTCCACGACACGGCAGCATTGGCACGGAGCCTGAAAAGGAACAGTAGTCTATAAAGCGAGACCAGAAAGAGTGTTACAGCAATCAATTTAAGGAACAGCCCCATGAACATGCCGGGAGACAAGATGAGCCACAGACCAAAGGCCATACTACCCACATTCACAAGAGCAGAAAAAGCGACCGCTGCAGCCGTGAAAGCCGGGCGCGGGAAGAAAAGTCCCGCCAGCGAAATGAAGGCCGGAACAAAGAACAGCACACCTACAATGCGGACCAGAAGCGGCATTGACGACTCGTTCATGAACACGAGCATAATGCCCACAAATATAATCACCAGATTCCTGACAAAATCACTTCTCATAACCGGAACACCTTTATACCCGAACTATCCAACAAAACCGGAACAAGATTGTTCCGGGAAAAGGCAAAAACCAAGAAGAATTTAAACAGTTTCTAAATCCCGGGCACACAAAGAGCGATAAGAAGGTTGTCTTCACAGAGATATTTCACGGCATAGTCCCGCTGCGGTATATTCGGGATTCCTTTGAGCGAGACAACAATTTCACCCGGGGACATGAATTCAAAAGGTTTTGCAAAAAGATTCCTCTTATAGGAACCGCCCGCATCCCCAACTACTTTGAAGATTGCCTCACATGCACACCAGTATACAAGAGTCTTTGCCTCCACGTCACGACCCGACAAGGAAATCGATGACTCATCATTGACGAACATCCTGGCTGCAGCCATCGCATTGCGCCCTGAAAGTTCGACATCGACCCCTACCGGCACATAAGGAGAGTATGCCAACACCGCAAACCCACGTGTGTGGGAAATGCTTATATACCCTTGAGCTCCACGGAGAGAAGGTTTCCCCGCCGCATTATATACAATGCTTGCAGTCACCCCGCACACCCTCTCCAATAACAGGCGCACTGCAAGCCATTCCGTACGGCGCTGACCATCACGCAAGGATGCGGTTTCTGCAGCATAATCGCCGATGGAAAGGGATAAAAGTTCATCGGCACTCTCTGTTATATTCCACACGGAAACGGAAATATCACCGAAACTGAATTCACGATAAAAGGGCATTTCTACTCATTTTCGTTTTCAGACCCGCCATCCTTCACCGGCAATGTAGCCTTTATGCGGACTATGCGGTGTTTGTTTTTCTCTACCACCTCAAAGATAATGCCATTGCAGATGATTTTCTCACGCAGGACGGGAAATTCGCCTTTAACTTCAAGAAGCAGACCGGCAAGAGAATCGGCACCACCGGCAATTTCCTCAAAGTCATCACCGTCAAGCGAAACGATCTTATAGAAATCGGCAAGCATTGTCCTGCCGTCGAAAAGATACACGTTATCGTCAATCTGCTCATACGAAATTTCAGGCTCATCGAATTCATCATTGATTTCACCCACAATCTCCTCGATGATATCCTCAAGAGTAATGAGACCCGACACGCCACCGAATTCATCGACTACGATGGCCATATGAACCTTCACAGCCTGGAAATCACAAAGCAAATCATCAATCTTACGGGTTTCGGGCACGAAGAAGGGCTGACGCAAGAGTGTCTGCCAGCGGAAACCGGTACCTTTATTCAGGTGCGGAATAAGGTCCTTTATATAAAGCACGCCACGTATGTCGTCCTGTGTCTTACCATAGACCGGTATGCGGGAATAGGCGTTCTCTTCGGCACACTTCAGCACCTCGGAGTAGGGAGCATGTATATCGAGCATTACCATATCAAGACGCGATGTCATTATATCCCTGACAGTCTCATCCCCGAAACGTATGATACCTTCGAGCATTTTCTTCTGCTCGCCGATCTCGCTGTTGTCTGTGAGTTCCAGAGCATGCTCGAGTTCATCGACTGAAAGCATATGGTTCTTTTTTGAGACCAGTCTCTGCATGAATGTAGTAGAACGCACAAGAAAGCGGGAGAATGGACTGAGTATCTTGCTCAAATAGTAGAATTTGTTCGATGAAAAGCGAACAAAAGCCAATGTATTGCTCTTGGAATAGAGTTTGGGCATTACCTCACCAAAGAGCAGGAGAAGGAATGTCAGCACAACCGTAAGCAACAGGAATTCAAGCCACTCTGCCCCTTCACCGAAGTGCAGTATGTCCATAAAGAAGAAATTGAGCAACATCACAATTCCCACATTTACAAAATCGTTGATAATCAGGATTGTGGCAAGAAGACGCTCGGGATTTCCAATCAGTTCAAGAAGGCGCTGGTCTTTCGTTGCCTTTGACTCCGAGAGTTCATCGAGTTGCTCACGGGTCAAAGAGAAGAAAGCAATTTCAGAACCCGACGCAAAGGCCGAACACAAAAGCAATAATACAGCAACCACAAGCGCTACAAGCGCCTCTAATGAAGGAGCAGTAACACTTATGGGTAATGCAAATGAATGTATCTGCGCAAAAGCAGTCAAAAATGTATCCAAAACTAAAACTTATAAGTTAAAAAGGTGCTGCCGAGGGGGTCGTTTCACCGGCAGTTGTAGCGGCAGTGCCTCTTGAAGAGAGCATCTCCATGGTCTCGGCAAGAATCTCTGTACGGTAGCGGCGTATACCGTTCTGGTCCTCGTATGTGTTTGTCCTTATTTTGCCCTCGATGTATATGCGGTCACCTTTGTGAACATACTTCTCGGCCACCTCGGCAAGGCCGCCCCACAGGACAATATTGTGCCATTCAGTCCTTTCAGGCACTTGCGTACCGTTCTGGAGAGTGTATGCACGTTCAGTAGTGGCCAACACCATATTGGCAACTGCAACGTTACGGTCAAGATGGCGAACATCCGGGTCCTTACCCACATTACCTATTAGAATAACCTTATTTACAGACATATATTACTGTTTTTTTAATGATAAAACTGCGCAAAGTTAACAAAATTCATACGGCATATCAAGTTTTTTGACCGAATATCTTAAAGTATTATTTATTTGTGTTATAAAAAGTGGAATAAGGTCATCTGCAAAATCATCTTTCAGAGCATTTTTTTGAAAAAAAAGCATAGAAATTTCATTGATAGCAAAAAAAAGCATATATTTGCAAACTGAAAATTAAGGCATTGATTTTTAATAACAACAATATAAAACAAAAGAAAGATGACAAAAGCAGAGATTGTAAATGAGATTGCGAAGAAGACAGGTATTGAGAAATCTGTGGTTTTGACAACTGTAGAATCGTTCATGGACGTTGTAAAGACATCATTGTCAAACCAGGAACCGGTTTATCTGCGTGGGTTCGGCAGCTTCATCATCAAGCACAGAGCCGAGAAAACAGCGCGTGACATCCACAAAGAGAAGACCATCACCATTCCTGCGCATGACATTCCGGCATTCAAGCCAGCAAAGACATTCATGAATGATGTAAAAAAATAATAGTGATTAATTAATAAATTTGTAAATTATGCCAAGCGGAAAGAAAAAGAAAAGACATAAAATGTCTACGCACAAGCGTAAGAAAAGACTGAGAAAGAACAGACACAAGAACAAGTAATTCAGTCTGCGCAAACACAAAAAACAAACTTGCAGGAACGGTTTACAGGACTTCAGGTTTGTTTTTTGTTTTAAACTGAAAGAGGTCAAAGGCCTCGCCTCGAACAAAAGAGGCCTGCCTAATCAAAAAAAATAGTATTGTGACAAGCGAACTTATTGTAGATGTCCATTCACAAGGAGTTTCCATCGCCATTACCGAAGAGAAACAGCTGGTGGAGTTCCAACGTGAAGAACAGACCGAAACATTCTCTGTAGGCAACATCTATCACGGTCGTGTAAAGAAAATCATGCCCGGATTGAACGCCTGCTTTGTGGATGTCGGTTCCGAGAAGGAAGCATTCCTGCACTATTCCGATTTAGGCCCACAATTCTACTCTCTTCAAAAATACCTGAAACAGGTCACAAGCGACCGCAAGAAGAACTTCCCGATAGCAAAGGCATCGATAATGCCCGAGAAAAAGAAGGAAGGGAACATTTCCGAAGCGCTGCAGACGGGGCAGGAGATTCTGGTACAGATAACCAAAGAACCTATCAATACAAAAGGACCCAGACTCACCTGCGAACTGTCGTTTGCCGGACGATTCCTGATACTAATACCTTTTGAGGACAAAGTATCGGTATCATCAAAGATAAAGTCTGCCGAGGAACGCACTCGACTGAAACAGTTGCTCCAGAGCATAAAACCGAAGAATTTCGGAATAATCGTGCGCACAGTTGCCGAAGGCAAGAGGGTTGCCGAACTCGACAGCGAGTTGCGTACCCTGGTAAGCAGTTGGGAAGCCTTGGTAGAAAAGGTGCAGAAGAGCACCAAACCGCCTACAATGGTACACGAAGAGTCGGACAGGACCCTCGCATTGCTTCGAGACCTGTTCAACCCGTCGTATGAGAGCATACACGTGAACAACATTGAGGTATATAAAAGGATAAGGGATTATGTTTCCATAATTGCTCCCGAAAGCGTAGATATCATAAAACTCTACAAGGGAGAGAATCCCATATTCGACCACTTCGGGATAACAAAGCAGATAAAATCCTCGTTCGGCAGGATTGTATCATTCAAAGGCGGCGCCTACCTTGTTATAGAACACACCGAAGCACTCCACGTAGTGGACGTGAACAGCGGCAACAGGGCACGCAACAACGCGAGCAACCAGGAAGAGAATGCCCTTGAGGTAAACCTTGGAGCAGCCGACGAACTGGCCAGACAACTCAGGTTAAGGGACATGGGAGGCATAATTGTCGTCGATTTCATCGACATGGACAAGGCCGAACACCGCCAGGCGCTCTACGAAAGGATGACCGAGAACATGGGACGCGACAGGGCAAAGCACAACATTCTGCCATTGAGCAAATTCGGGCTCATGCAGATTACCCGCCAGAGGGTACGCCCGGCGACCAACCTCGAGGTTGAAGAGAACTGCCCTGTATGCCACGGCAAGGGAAAGATACAGCCATCGGTGCTGTTTACCGAGACATTGGAGAGTAAGATTGAGACACTTGTAAAGACCATTGGAGTAAAGCGGTTCAAGTTGCACGTACATCCTTATGTCGCAGCTTACATAAACCAAGGAATCATATCCTTATACAGAAAATGGCAATTCAAGTACGGAATGGGAATTCGTGTCATAGCCGACCAAAAACTGGCCTATCTTGAGTATCATTTCTATGACAGGGACGGCAATGAAATTGACATGAAAGAGGAATCAGAAATCAAGAAATGATTGCATACAGCAATCAACCGCAGAACAAAGGTGACCGCCGCGGCGGTCACCTTTGTTCTGCATATACAACAGGCTTACTACTGCTCACCTGCAAAAGTTGGAGTGAATACTCTTATGATAACATGGAAATGGGAATAAATACAAGTCTTATATTCTTCAATACAACTTACCCTTAACCTGTTATCTTATATTCTTTTTGTAGTCATTCTTTCTTTACTTTTTCATCGCGTGACGAAAGAACATGAAAGCAAGAGTTGAAGAAAAATCCAAGTAAACAATTAAGGTTGATGACTGCCGTAGAATACAAGACGAGCAAAAGCGAGTAAGAACCTATAAACAGCATTCCCTGACGATCATACAAACCTTCTTGATTATTGGGAATAAGGTACTCCCCCCCAGACTTTGCAGGTGAGATCTTACTACCTTTCCTGCCAGAAGTCAATATATTGCCTTGCGACCTTAGACGGGTCATGATGCCTAACGACAAATTCCACACTATCCCGTTGCATGCCGGCGACCCCACCCCGGTTCTCAACAAGCCATACCAGTTTATTGTACACATCCTCTTCGTCGGGAACAACATTTATCATGGGACGCAGTTCCTTTTCACCAAGAATCCCATAACACTCCTCTTCGGCACCGCCTACCACGACCTTCCCCTTCGACATTGCAAGCAAAGCATTCATGGCAGGAGAATATCCGTAGAGTTGGTCAAGCAAGACATCACATTCATCTACCATTCCGCAGTACTCCTCAAAAGGCAGACTTTCGGCCTTGTACATCTCGCATTCCGCAGGATAGTCCGCTACAACACGTTCAAGCGCACGCAACATCACATCGGTTCCTTTATAGACATTCCTCTCTTTCTGCACACCGATGAAAAACCTCAATTTGCGCGAAGGGTCATAATACCTGATATCGCCACCGGTTTTATATACAGGAAAAGGAATATATGCAAGTTTTGCGGCATGCTCGCCTTTGTATGCGGCGAAATATTCATACAACCCGGCCACTATCCCGTTGCACGTTGCAGCAATTTCACAGTTAAGACTTGCTTTTGGAGTACCTTGCCAATCGGCAGCCTGCTCTATGGTATAATCATTAAGAATATCCTTGTCACCTATATTAAAATCGGAGTAGCGGAAAAGGCGTGGTTTACGCAAGCACGCCTCTACCCAATATGCGTCCATGCCGCATGCTGAAAGGAAGACCTTCCTGTTGTGTCTTTTCAGGTAACGGTAAACGGGGACTATGCGTTCAGCCTTGAGTTCAAGAAACATAGGATTGATGAGTTGTACCACATCGTAACCCCTGAACTTCGGTAACAAAGAGTAGAGTCTGAGCATATAACGCAGACCGCCCAATTTAGTATACTTGCGTACAAGCGACACGTCGCGCCTGTAATCCTTCCAGAAATCGCCATTGCTTACCACACACACCGTATGCCCAAGAGAGCGCAATCCCTCGGCAAGTGTCCAGTGGACGTTGCTGTACTCACCTATAAGCAGAATCTTCATCTCCTAACTGGTTTGTGCTTTGGAATTACAACACGCAAGAGTCTCATACCCCACTTCCTGTTCGCAAGAAACCTGAACAACTTATACTTAAAGGAGTAGTTGGCAGCATTCAGAGGGTAAATCCCCAACGGCGAAAGGCGCGACAAACATGCAGAATATACATCCTTGGCTTTCCACCCGGCATGCATCATATTCACCACCGCATCGACTGCCAGAATATCCAATTTACGTGAAATTCCGGCACTCTGCAGGGAATTGGCTGTCGCGGAATACTTTTCCTTAAAAGCAGCAAGCATTCCTATGGCAGTAAACATATCATCAAGACGCCTCATGGCAAATGAGGGCGAACTGTTGGCGATTGTCGACCCCTCCCTGATACAATAACAATATAGCACGGCATTGCTGTCGACGAGTGTCTGGGCGTGATAATGGAGCACAGTATTGAATACCTCATCTTCATGAAACATATTCTCGGGGAAGCGGACATTATTTTCTATGGCAAGTTCCTTTTGAAAGAAATATGTACACGGACTGCCAAAAAGGTTATTCTCCTTCATATATACGGCACCGCTTATAGTATTGCCGAACTTTACATTCTTATTTTTACACTTTACCTGAGCGGCATTAAGTGTTGCATGATAATGGAAACGGAGTATCTGCGGACACTCTGTCTTGAGCATGGAAAGGCACTGGGAGAATTGCCCGTTCTGCAGAAGGAAGTCATCGGCGTCCACAAACTGTATATATTTGCCAAGAGCCTCCTCAATACCCATGTTGCGCGCAGCACCCGGACCGCCATGCTCCCCCTGTAGAAGCCTTACATTCCGTCCGCTGTACGTTTCACCGAGCCACACAGGCGGGAGGACCGAGCCGTCATCAACGACAACGACCTCAAATTCTTCTGGCGGAACATCTTGAGACAATATGCTGTCTATACATCTTCTCAAAAGTTCCTCGGGTATGTTATAGTGGGGAATAACTATTGAAAGCAGCATAATCAATGGAGTTTCTTACGGAACATAGCCAGCAGACGGCAATGGAAACTTGCACCAAACAAGGCAAACGGCGTGTATTTGATTTTTTGTCTTACACTCAAACCGGAATTGTAGAGTTTCCCTATATCCATCTTCATGTCTTTGACAAGTTCAAGGGCACTATTCAGTTTTGTGCTGTTGCAATCGGAACAACGGCACAAGTCCACCAAGTTGTCAATACAACGCAACAGAATCCTGTCGGCCTTCTCCTCCAGACCTTGAATGGCTGCGCACTTCTCTTGCAGGGTAACAAGGTTACGGTAAAGATAAAAATATGAATCAAAGGAGTGGTGATTGCATATGCTCCCTTCATTGTCATAGTAATAATAGAAACCTGCGTCGGAATAGTACACTGTATTACTGCTTTCAATAAGCATTGGAGTAACCAAAGTATCTTCAAAGACCTCACCCTCGGGATAGCGCACAAACATGAACAAGTCGGCACGGTATATTTTGTTCCAGGCAAAGCAATGCTCATACCCTTCACGCCGCACCCAGTCGGTAAAGACTGCCGCGTTACCCGAAACCTTTTCCGGAGCAAAAGATATTATACTATTTCTTGACGACTCATAATACTTGTGTACCGGATATTCAAGTATATCGACATCGGGGTTGGCGCGCAGGATGTTCATATTGTAATAATATGTACCTGAAGCTACGACATCATCGCCGTCGACAAATGTAATGTACTCGCCCTTGGCGGCTGCTATTCCCGCATTGCGTGCCGACGAAAGACCACCGTTCTTCTTGTGTATTACCTTGACCTTGTCGCACTCCTGGGCATAGCGGTCGCATATGGCACCGCAACTGTCGGGCGAACCGTCATCGACAAGAATAAGTTCATAGTCGGTATATGTCTGTTGCAGGATGCTTTCAATACACCTCTGCAAATAACGTCTGACTTTATATACAGGTACTATGATACTCAACTTCATTGTTCTGCTTTCCCTTGATATATTAAAAAACTTCGAGCGCCGTATATTTCGCGCAGGCTATTTTCGCGCTTTTGCGCAAAGATAGGAACAAACGAGCGAGATAGGCAAAGTTACTTTGACATTCCACAGCGAGTGCAGGCTATTTTCGCGCTTTAGCGCAAAGATACTAAAATAAGGCAAATGTTCCGACAAAATGGGAGTTTTTATTCAAATGGGAGAAATTATTCTTGAAGCCTGCCTTTTTACAGTACCGTAAGAGAATAAATCGGTTATTTTTTCTTATCTTCGCGAATAATCGCGCAAACCACACCCGATGGAGAGCAATACGCAGCACAAGGACAGGAATACCGCCTACAAACATATCATAAAGTACCTGGGAATCTTTGGAGGTGCCCATGGTCTTTCCATTATCCTGAACATCCTACGTACCAAAATTTCAAGCACCCTGCTTGGAGTTGCCGGACAATCCATAATAACTTTATCGAACCGCACATTGCAGATGTTCAGTGACGGCACAGGCCTGAGCATAGGTTTCAGCGCTGTACGTAAGATTTCAGAGACATACGAGAACGCCGACGCCGACACTCTCACCCGCTGCATTAAAGTCGTGCGCAGCATAGCGTTTGCAACCGGAATTGCGGGCATGCTGCTTATGCTGGTTACCACACCCTTTATAAGCGACTGGATTTTCGAGGATTCGAGCGACTATTACTTGCCGAGAATAATGGCACTGTCGCCAGCAGTCCTTTTCATGGCTGTATCAAACGGCGAGATTGCCATATTGCGGGGAACAAGACATCTCAACAGCATTGCTTTATACACCTTGCTCACAGCAGCAACATCACTTGTCATAGCAGTACCTGCATACTGCATTGTAGGTATCGGAGGTATTTTCCCTGCAATTATCGCTACCGCATTCATCCAAATGTGCATGCTCTTGAAGTTCACCTTTCCGCACTACAGATATTCCATATCACCATTCTCAATACCACTCTTGCGCGAAGGCATTGACATGGTAAAAATGGGAGCAGGTTATATTTTCGCCTCAATTTTCACATCGCTGTCAATGTGGTTGACATGCGCACTCCTGTCCGACACAGGAGATGGAGAAGCCGTAGGCCTCTTCAGTGCCGGATACATAATGATAACGTTACTGCCTGGAATGCTTTTCGCGGCTCTCGATTCGGAATATTACCCGCGTCTTTCTGGTGCCGCGGCAAATACTGCAACCAGAAACAGAATGGTAAACGAACAGATAGAGGTGCAACTACTGGTACAACCGCCAATGCTCATGGCATTTGCAGTAGCAATGCCCATACTTGTTCCCCTCTTCTACCGGCAGGATTTTGCTCCGGCCATTGCAATGGCACAACTGGCAATGTTCGGTATGTTTATGCGCACCATGACCTTTCCCTTGTCATTCCTGACCCTCGCAAAGAACGACACGGTGGTATATGTCATTATGGAAGGCATATACAACATACTGTTTGTGGTACTCACAGTTACAGGATTCCATTACCGGGGCATAGCCGGAGCAGGTGCCGGCCTGGCCCTTCTTCACACATTGGATTTCTTGATGGTATACTTGGTGACACACCGCAAATACGGCATGGCAATCTCAAAAAACGCGTTACACTATTTCCTAATACAACTGCCGCTGTTCATAGGCATGATTGCCACTACGCAACTATGCAATGGCGGGATTGTCTACTGGTTGTCTGGCGGCGCATGCGTGCTGCTCTCCACTATAGTGTCATATTACTTTTTCGGTAAATTATCTATTATACCCAAACCGGTTTCACACATTGCAGGTAAAATAATGAAGATATTCAGAAGTAAATGATGAGAAAAACAGTTCTACATATTATAACCCTGCTTTTGTGTTGCACGACATCATTTGCTCAGTATGGCAACAGCCTCTTCAGTTCCCCGTTCGATTTCGAACTGCTGCTCAGCGGGAATTTCGGAGAACTCAGGTCTAATCATTTCCACTCAGGAGTGGATTTTAAAACTCAAGGCGTCACAGGCAAACCGATAAGATGTGTTGCCGACGGATATATCTCACGCGCCACAGTACAGCCGGGAGGCTACGGCCTTGCACTATATGTAATGCACGACAACGGTTACATGACCGTGTACGGGCACCTCGACCGGTTCCCGGCAACAGTCGACAACATTGTACGCGAAACGCAGTACCGCGACGAGTGCTTTGCTGTTGACATTTCATTCGACAAAGATGAATTTAGGGTGAAAAGAGGCGAAATACTTGCCCTCGCCGGCAACAGCGGATATTCGTTCGGACCGCACCTGCATTTCGAGGTAAGGGACTCCACCGGTAATGAATTGTATGACCCCATGATGTTCTATGCCGGTATGCTGAAAGACAAGCGACCGCCGGTTGCGACAAAAATTGCAGTATATACGCATGGAGCGGACGGAACCTTTGACTCTGATTGTGAATCAAAAACATATGACATACAGAATGGGACTCTCAACGATACAATAGAAGCATGGGGCAAGGTAGGGTTCGGCATTAAGGCACTCGACTACATGGACGGTACCAACAACAAGTATGGTGTCTACAGGATTGAACTGTATGTCGATGACAGTCTGCGTTATTCGAGCACATTAGACAAATTTTCATTCAGCGAGAACAGGCTCATAAATGCATGGACCGACTATGCGAGACACATCAACGGTAAAGAGTGGTTCCAGCGCATGTTCATATTCGAGAACAACCCTTTGCGCGCATTGATGGCCGACAGCAACAGAGGATGGGTAAACATTGACGAAGAGCGGCCGTACAAGGTGGAATGCCGCCTGAGCGACTACCATGGCAACAGCAACTGCTATACATTCAATGTCTACGGTAAAAGAGAAGAGCGACCGATGACGGAAGGGGGACATAGGTTGTACTGGTTCTTGAAGAACAGTATTGAGTGCGATGGCATGGAACTGCACATACCTGCCGGCGAATTGTTCGGCAACACGGCACTGGATGTGAAGAAGAGTGAAGGTACTCACGGTTTCTCGAGCAGATATACGATTGGGAATGAACCTGTACCCTTATGGCACAAGGCAACCCTTTCAATAAGGGTCGATTCCGTGACAGAGGATACATCAAGACTTTTCATAAAAAGGATAACAGAAAAAGGCGAGTACTCGGTCGGCGGCAGATACAGCAACGGCACAATAAGTACCGGAATAACCGCTTTAGGTTGTTTTGAAGTAGCCATTGACACTTTCCCTCCACGCTTGAAACCAATAAATGAGAGGTCATGGGTAAAGAAAAGGAGAGTAGTATTACTCGCCGAAGAAAAAGAGACATCAATCAAGGATTTCCGAGGAACGGTAGACGGCAAATTCACACTTTTCAGTTACAGCAGCAAGAACGGGCGTATTATGCTTGACCTGAAGAAGGAAAATATTGCACGTGGGAAACGCCTTATAAGGTTAGAGGTAACCGACGCTTGCGGCAACACTGCCATATACGAAAAAAAGATTGACTTTAGATGACAATAACATAAACAATATAAAACAACATGAAAAAAACAGCATTTTTACTCTTGGCATTCATGCTTTGCTGCACGGCAAGCGAGGCATGCACAAATTTTCTGGTAGGCAAGAAGGCTTCGGCCGACGGGTCTGTATTCATCTCCTACAGCGCCGACAGTTACGGCATGAGCGGATTCATTGCACATTTCCCGGCAGCAATGCACCCCGAAGGGACAATGCGCGACATATACAACTGGGATTCAGGAGATTACCTGGGACAGATACCCGAAGCCGGAGTGACATACAATGTACTTGGCAACATCAATGAATACCAGGTTGCCATTGCCGAGACTACTTTCGGCGGACGTGAGGAACTTGTAGACACAACAGGACTCATTGATTACGGCAACCTCATATACATAGCACTGCAACGTTCACGCACTGCACGGGAGGCCATAGATGTAATGACTTCGCTTGTTGCGCAATACGGATACTACAGCAGCGGAGAGAGTTTCTCGATAGCCGACCCCAACGAGGCATGGATTCTTGAGATGATTGGCAAGGGAGGCAAGGAAAAGGGAGCCGTATGGGTTGCCATACGCATTCCCGATGACTGCATTTCGGCCCATGCCAACCAAGCACGCATACGCAAGTTCGACATGAACGACAAGGAAAACGTACGTTATTCAAAGGACGTTATCAAGTTTGCACGCAAGATGGGTTATTTCAATGGCAAGGACGAGGACTTTGATTTTGCTGCAGCATACTGCCCTGCCGATTTCGGTGGCCTTCGCTATTGCGACGCACGTGTATGGAGTTTCTTCAACATGTTCGGCCAGGAGGATATGTCAAAGTATCTTGCATGGGCGTCGGGCGACGCCACCGCAGAGCCAATGCCGCTCTACATGAAACCGAAGGCACCGGTTTCGCTTCAGGACATGCAGCGCGGAATGCGTGACCATTACGAGGGCACTCCGTTCGATGTGACGGGCGACCTTGGTGCCGGCCCATACTGTATGCCTTACCGCCCTTCACCGCTCAGTTTCAAGGTCGATGGCAAGGAATATTTCAACGAACGTCCTATCTCCACATTCCAGACAGCCTTCACTTTTGTTGCGCAACTGCGCAGTTGGCTCCCCAACGCTATTGGCGGAGTAATGTGGTTCGGAACCGATGACGCGAACATGGTAGTGTTCACACCCGTATATTGTTGTGCAACAAGGGTCCCCGACTGCTATAAGGAAGAGTATGCCGACCCTGTTGAGTTTTCATGGAAGTCATCCTTCTGGGTATTCAACTGGGTTTCGAACATGATTTATCCCAAATACTCAATGGTCATAGATGACATGCGCTCTGTACAAGGCACACTCGAGGAGAGATACCATGCACAGAGCAGGGAGATTGAAGAGGAGGCTCTTGCTGTAATAAATTCATCGCCAAGATACGCAGTAGAGATTCTTACAGATTTCACATGCAACAGCGCCGAGGAGACCCTCAAGGAATGGAAGGCCTTTGGCGAGAAAGTAATTGTAAAATACAACGACCTGGTGGTCAAGGAGGAGAAAAACGGAAAACTGCAACGCGGCAAAACAGGACTCGGCGGCAGGATAACACGCCCGGGCTACCCGCAGGAGTACCTGAAGCATATCGTCGAGCAGACAGGCAACAAATACCTGGTACCACAATCAAAATAATACGATAATTGTTTTTATTCCAGGATTTAATTATATTTGCGGTTATACAATAGAATTCATCAACAACTTATAACAACATGGACCAGGATTTGATTAAAATGGTAACGGAAAAGGCTACAGAGTGGCTTTCTCCCGCTTATGACGAAGAGACACGCAAGGAAGTTCAGGCAATGCTCGACAACGAGGACAAGACTCCGCTCATTGACGCATTCTACCGTGAACTCGAGTTCGGAACCGGCGGTTTACGCGGAATCATGGGTGCAGGCAGCAACCGCATGAACATCTACACTGTAGGAAAGGCCACACAAGGTCTTGCCAACTATCTTAACGAATGTTTCAAGGAGAAGGAACAGATTTCAGTGGTTGTAGGTCACGACTGCCGTAACAACAGCCGCCTTTTTGCCGAAATATCTGCAAACATCTTCTCGGCAAACGGAATAAAGGTATACCTCTTCGAGGACCTTCGCCCAACTCCCGAGATTTCATTCGCAATACGCCACTTGGGTTGCCAGAGCGGTGTCAACATCACTGCAAGCCACAACCCCAAAGAGTACAACGGATATAAGGCTTATTGGGACGACGGTGCACAAATGCTTTCTCCGCACGATGTGAATACCATCAAGCATGTAGAGAGCGTGAAAGTCGAAGATATAAAGTTCCAAGGCAACCCCGCACTCATTGAGATTATCGGTGAGGAGATTGACAATGCATTCCTTGACGCCGTGAAGACCCTCTCTATCGACCCCGAAGTGATTGAGCGTCACAAGGACCTGAAGATTGTCTACACCCCAATCCACGGTTGCGGCCGCGTGCTCATCCCCGCTTCTTTGCGCCGTTGGGGCTTTGAGAATATCCACTGCGTGGAGGAACAGATGATAAAGGACGGAAACTTCCCGACTGTTGTTTCTCCCAACCCGGAGAATCCCGAGGCCATGACTATGGCAATTGACCTTGCAAAGAAGATTGACGCCGACCTTGTAATGGCGTCGGACCCTGACGCCGACCGCTTGGCAATTGCATGCAAGGACAAGAATGGCGAGTGGATGATTATCAACGGTAACCAGACATGTATGATGTTCCTCTACTACATCATCACCCAGTATACCAAGTTGGGAAAGATGACAGGCAAGGAATTTGTTGTAAAAACCATTGTTACGACAGAGGTCATCAAGAATATTGCCGAGAAGAACAACCTGAAGATGTATGACTGCTACACAGGTTTCAAATGGATTGCAAAGGTTATCCGTGACAATGAGGGCATAGCCAAGTACATTGGCGGAGGAGAAGAGAGTTTCGGTTTCCTGGCCGAGGACTTCTGCCGCGACAAGGACTCTGTTTCGGCCTGCAGCCTCATTGCAGAGGTTGCCGCATGGGCAAAGGACAACGGCAAGAGCCTGTATGAGTTGCTCATGGATATCTACGTTGAATATGGTTTCTCAAAGGAGATTACCGTGAACGTGGTGAAACCGGGCAAGAGCGGCGCCGACGAGATTCGTCAGATGATGGAGAACTTCCGTGCTAACCCGCTAAAGGAGATGGCCGGCGAGAAAGTGGTATGCTATAAGGATTTCAAGACCATGAAGCAGACCGACGCTGAGGGCAACGTCACAGACATTGACATGCCCGAACCATCGAATGTGCTGCAGTACTTCACCGAAAGCGGCAACAAAGTTTCCGTACGCCCCTCCGGCACAGAACCTAAAATCAAGTTCTACATGGAGGCCAAGGGCAAGATGGGTTGCCGTGAGTGCTATGCCGACGCATGTGCAAAGGCCGACGAGACAATAAAGGCAATGAAAGAAGCAATGGGTATCTGATAACCTGTTGTATATGATAAAGAAGACCGGCGGGCATGCCCGCCGGTCTTCTTTATCATATACAACGTATCATAAAACGCCCCATATTTCCTTATTTATTGATTTTTACAGGAGTTGCATGATTGTATGGCGCACAATAGTATTCCGTTGCACCATACCCTATCCAATACCCCAACCCGCCAGAGATATTTGAACGGATACCTCCTGAATATTTGATGAAAGGATTTACACCGAGTTCCACCATGTTCTTGTAATCGTCCCAAAAATCATATGCCACACTATCTACCTGCGCTACTTTAATCCAAAAACCATCCTCCTCGGACAACTCATAATTCTTCTTCTCGGCAGAATAAAAGAAACTGTTCCCTATTTCTACCGGGACCTTTATCGGATTGGAGTAATTGCTGTCATCAAATATTGCAAAATCGGAAGAGAGGTAACTGCTGTCACGCCCCAGAACCTTAATGAAGAATTTATAATAATTGTGCTCGTTCGGGTTATCCTTGATTGTTGCCATGATGGTATACTTGCCGTCTGTATAATCGGACTCGATACTCTCAATTTCGGCCCTTGGCGGAATTGTAGTCTGTGCTGTGGCAATGATATTGTCATATTCTGCAACAAGCCGGTATGTCTTGCCAGCCTCACCACGTATTTTGGTTGTTGTATATATGTATGGAGGGAAATAACTGCTTGACCTCATACCGGTCAGCACAACCTCTTTCTCCCCATCGGAAACAGTAACCTTGCCCCAGTTGACAATATACTGTTTGAGGTCATCCATTTTTATCTCCTCATCGCCTACAGGTATAGTAGTGGATAACATAACTACCGGGAAACCGCCATCATCAATCCAACCCTCGACTACAAGTTGCGGCTCGGCCGGCACAATAACATCTCCGGTACAGGAACTGAACAAATGCAGAAAGAGCGACAAGATAAATATAAACCTACGTCTCATTATCATATCATTGAAACTTGTAATACAGACTTATGGAAAACAGGACACTTGTAAAACCGGATATTCCTTTGAAGGTAATACCCTTGTCACTGCTCATTAAACCGTAAGAAATCTCATTCTGGCGGCAAAGAGCATTATAGACCGAAAGATTGACACCTGCTGTATGCCCATTCTTCCTCAAGAAGTCATAATTTGCCGAGATATCCAGTCTCAGATAGTCCTTGAGACGAAAAGCATTGTGTTCTCCGGAATCCGACAGGATATTATTATTTACCACATAAAGAGATTTCACCATAGTATAGGGGACTCCTGTTGCGTAGGAGAGCGTTCCGCCAATGTCGAACCTGTGACCTATGCGGTACGCAGCCACTACGTTAAGTTCATGGATACGCTCATGGTTTGACGGGAACCAACGCCTGCCATGGATATCGAATTGGCGCAAAGAACGGCCGAAGGAGTATGACACCCACCCGGTAAGCCGACCGGCAAGTTTGTTCAACATCACGTTGACGCCGAAGTTCCGTCCGTTGCCTCCTGTTGCAATGATATTCTTAAGCGAATACTCCTTATTCAGGATATCAAGCGGACTGCCATTGTACTCCACTTGATTGTAGAGTCTTTTGTAATAAGCCTCGACACAGACGTCATACCGCCCCTTGAAAATCTCACGGCGGTAACTTACTTGGAAATTATGTGAATACTGCGGTTTGAATTCGCGGTTTGCAGACAACCAGAACTCTACAGGTAGTCCCATACTGGTGAAACCGCAATTCAGCAAATACTGGTGCTGTTGGGAATAACTGAATTCAACACGCCCTGCGCGAGGAGTATCGTACGCAACGGTAGCATATGGATTCAAGGCTGTATACATGTACCCTTTGAAATCACTGTAAACATCGCCTTTGAGAGTAAAGTCATAGTTGAACCAATTCCATAGATAACCCGAATATCTGACATAGACCGTACCTTCGAATGTCTGTTGGTCATTGCCCAAATTCTTCTGTGTCACATTAATATTTCCATACTCAGGTACCTGTGGTTTCACGTTATGGTTGACAAGAGAAACGCCTGTCTCGAGATTGCGCATTGAGAATGTCGAACGGTAACCAATGTCATATATTTCTGACGGAAGGCCTATCTTATAGAATCCCGATATTGACAACTTGTTCCTGTAACCGCTGAAATAGAGACTCTGGCGGAGTTGCCCCCCCTCCAGTTTGCAGTCCCAATGTGCCGCCCCCAAGAGATTTCCCCATTTGTCGGCACTGTTGAAATAGAATTCACTATTGGGTCCCGCGAGTTTTGCTTTGTCGATACCCGAGTAGAAATCAATGTACAAAGTATGCTTGTTGCCGAATTTTTGTACATATGTAGCATTCAAATCGCCGAAAGAGTACAGCAGTTGCACATCGTTCATTTTGAGCAAAGACGAATAGAGCAAATTGAGGTATGAAGCACGGAATGAGGTAAATAAAGCCGACGTTTTTCCGAAAGGGATACGCAATGTACCCTGCGAAGACATCATTCCAACTGTAACCTCACCATTAATGCGTGAAGGGATACTATCATATAACTTCATGTCCACAGCACCGCCAATGCGGCTGTGCCCTTCGTTTGCTGTGACACTCTTCTTTATCGATACTTGGGAGAAATGAGAGGGATTGAATGTAGAGAAGAGCCCCAAAAGGTGTGTCGCATTATACACCGGCACGCCCTCAATCGAGATTATATTATGCGAATTTTCACAGCCCTGAATGTGGACGCCGGCGTCATACTCGCAGTTTGTCTGTATTCCGGGTAACATCTGCAAATAACGCAGCGGGTCGGCATTGCCCAGTATCTTGGGAAGGCGGTGCAAGAACTGCATATCCATCGTTATTGCCTTAGTATCACTGCTGTTCAAGGGCGACGATATCCTCCTGCTTGAAACGACAAAATCCTCAAGGTTACTTGAGAATATAGTATCATTCCCGGCACAACTACCGTGTGCAGGGAACAAGAGAGCAACAAACAGTAAATAGAACTGCACCATAAACCAAAAATAAGGGTGTGCCCCACGAGGCACGCCCTTAACTGTTATTATAATCGATTATCAAAAATCAATATCATAACCGTAAATCAAATCCTCTAATTCTTTGAACAATTTATCAAAAGCCTTTATTACCTTATTAAAATCTTCCTCATTAAAGTATTCCTCAAGACTATATCTTGAACCGTCATTAAACACAATCACAGGAATAAGGTAATAATCTGTATATGTTCTATACCCATCATACCACACTTCCTCGACACTTTCAAACTTAATTTCGGCAACAGCCTCTTCAAACCCTTCGTAATAGAGTTTTGTATCGAGATGACGATTCACCTTACTATCTAGATTCTCATCGTCTTCTTCATCATCAAGGACCTTGAGCAAAGCCCGCAAATCCTTGCATGACGCTTTAATCTGCATCTTGTCAAGGATATCAACTGTAAAAAGATTGTCCCTGAAGTTTACAGGACCATCTTCCTCATAGAAATCATCGTCCTCAAACGCAGACTCAAGGATCTCCGGTGTAACTGCCAGTTGGGCACTCAGCAGAACCTTATTTCCATATTTGAATTCAAATTCCGCTTTTGACTCCTTGTTATTTTCATAGTACAACCTGCTGATGTCAAAAGTATAACCATTGAAATAAAGGTTTGCACTTACGTTGTATTTATCTTTGCTTAAGTTGAATTCATCACCCTTCATTGATGACAAATCGGTATTGATTACAACCTCAAGCAATTTTTTACCGTCCTGTGTCAATACAATGGTGATTTTTTCAGGAACATCCACATAGACTCTTTCTTCACCAACAAACTCAGACCGATTGTAATAACCATTTTCGTCATAAACTTCATCATAAATTTCATCGGCAAAACAGAATACTCTTTTTGTATCACCTGATGTCGTGAGTGTTATTACACAAGGTCTACGGTTCTGGTCCTTTACATGCAACGACAGATTGTCTGAATTAGACCTCACCCAACGACCATTTTCTGCGACAAATTTACCCTTGAAAGCAGAAAGTCTGTATATTGCTTCGTATATTTCATAGTCCTCACTACTACTGCCATTTTCAATATAAAGACTTTCAAGACACTCATCAAGCCACTCCTCTGCCTCATCAGTTTCGTATTCAGAGTATGTATTGCTAATATACTCTGCCAACTCCATAACATTCTCAAAGTCGCTGGCATTGAATTCATCCATAAATTCAATTGCTGTTTCCTCAAATTTACTTTTGTCAAAGACCATAGTCGTATCCGGTTTTGGGTCCGGTTTTGGGTCCGGTGTCAGTTCTTCTTCCGGACTCAATGGATCATTACAACCTACGAATACACAAAAAGGAAGAAACAGAAACAACAGATAATAAAAATACCTTTTCATGATTTATAATATTTTAAAATTAATAATATCGTTTCTTAAAATGGCCTGATACAGCAACACTTCATAGGTATCTTAAACCATGTTGCATATTTTCACAATATTTTGCAAATATAGTTAATATCTCTGGAAAAATCTAACGAATGAAGGAAAATAATGATGGCGGCACTGGTGTTCAATGACTTATGAGGACTTTTGATGAAAGCCTCGCCGATGCGAAAGTGCAAGGAAATGAAAGGTAATGAGGGCGAACGGTTTTCAAATCATTACCCGATAGAGAGGCAAGTTTATAGGTCATTGGAGTTTATTTCTACTCTCTGCCACATTCTGCATAACAATGTACAACTCGCTGATAACTAATTTTGTAACCAAAAAGAATTGGATTATGCGAAGTACATTTAAG
>JAFQUE010000034.1 GCA_017408685.1 Bacteroidaceae bacterium
GACTTGTGAACTCTGTGCCGGGCGCTTTGGTTCTTTCGCGCGACGAAAGAACATGAAAGCAAGAGTTGAAGAAAAATACAAGTAAACAATTAAGGTTGATGACTGCCGTAGAATATTAGACGAGCAAAAGCGAGTAAGAACCTCTAAAACGGCTCAACGTAAAAAGTTGAGGGTTGCTTCTTGTTATGACAAGGAAATGGGAATAGATATAAGTCCTTTTGGCAAAGCGCACTTTTCAGCGACCCACGCGGCACCACTAACGCGGTGCTTCGCGTGACCAATCGCTGTGCACTTTACCTAAAGGGGTACTTCTTTTTTTGATTCCCTTTTGACTCCACTTGCTGGCCGCAACCCAAGCGGTGTGACTTGACAGCCACACTACGCTTGACCTGTTGCTGCAAGTGTCATCTAAAGGGGTACTTCTTTTTTCTGCAAAAAAGAAGTACCCCTTTTCACAAAGAGATACTTCCAACATTTACTAAACAACTAAGAAAAAACTATACTATCATTGTGCTTTGTCAAGCACTATGCAAATATATCCACAAATAAATTAGAAAGCAAAACAAAAATCCAATTTTATTTTGTTCCTGCACTTTTTTTCAATAATCAGGTGATTATTTATAACCAAAAGCGCCTACCTCAATCTGTGGCGCATGAAGTGCTTTGCAACAAAATACACAAAATATACAAAAGCCAGAAGAACAAGTATGGCAGCAAATGCAAAACTGCCGGAATATCCGTTAACCGAAAGCGCCCCACCAAGCAACATTCCGGCACCTATACCCACATCCCAACCTGTGAGATAAGTAGCATTTGCCGTAGCACGGCGCGAATGAGGTGCCATGTTAATGAACAGAGTGTTGAACGCCGGGAATATTGTACCGAAGCCGTAACCTATGAGGAATGCCGAAAGGAAATAGAGCACATACCCCACTCCAATACTGTACCCGCAAGCCAACGCCAGCAGAGCCTCGCCAACAACACCGGCAAGTGCAATGACTATGCCACGCGAGATTGTCTGCGTGATGAATCCCTTGTCGACACGCTTGCCCGAGAGCAAACGCGACACAATGAGACCTGCGCCCTGCACTGTAAAGAAAAGTCCCACTCCACTTGTTATTCCAACTTCAGAAGCATAAATGGCAATATAAGAAGAGGTCATACCATATGGGATGGCAAGCATGAAGAATGCCACCGAGGCTGGTATTCCGGCAAGAAGTATGAAACGGTCTATTGAGAACACTTTCTCCACTTTCTCCCGCGGCTGACGCCACTTTACCTTCACAAGTACCGCAAACAGCAGGCCCACGCACGCAACAAGCAGAGCTGCCGAGAAAAGCAAGGTGTAATTGCCGCCCTCAATAAGAAACAACCCGGTCATGGGACCGAATGCCATGGCAAGGTTATTGGTGACACCGAAATATCCAAGCCCCTCCCCCCTGCGCGACGAAGGCATGATATCAATCACCAAAGTATTTCCCGTTGTATTGAGTGCCCCGAAGGCAAAGCCATGCACTACCCTGAGGATTATAAACATTATAATATCGGTAAAGGCGAACAGATACCCCACGAATGCCAAGGCAAAAAGCGAGTACGATATCACATAGACCTTTTTTCTTGGAAATACATCGGCAACAAAACCCGCGAACGGACGTATGCATAACACAGCCACCACATAGCACGAAAGGACAAGCCCCACAATATCCGGTTCAAGTCCGAAGTTCTCTACCAGATAGAATGGCAGCGTAGGTACAAGCAGAAAGAAAGAAAACGCAGTGAGAAAGTTGGCCAGACACATAAAAATGTAACTGCGGGTAAAAAGCCTGTCATCAGCACTCATAACACCTTAAAATTATATTCAAACGCAAATTTAGGAAAAAAGCAGAAGAAACACACCGCTAAGCCTGAAAAAGAAAAATTTTAGAAACTATTTAAGTTTCTAATAAAAGATTTTCTTATATCTCAAAGAAAATTATGTCAACTTTACTTGTCATTGTGTAAAGTTTGCTTTACATTTGCGGTGTGATATCACTAACCGATTATAATGTTAAACCCGAGGCGGCAATATGCAACGTACTTGAATGGATTGCACTGTTGCCACTTCACAAAATGAACGATTATGAAAACAATGCTTTTCCCACACAGTTTCCAAAGACCCGGGTGGATTATCTTTACCCTGTCGGCAGTTCTTGGAGCCGTCATTATCATTCAACAGAATTTTGACATACTGCCACAATCGGTAACGTCGCAACTCTATTGCCACGGCTACACAGTCAATAACATTGCAATAATAGGCATTATTATTGGCGGTATACTTGCAACATGCTCAAGTGAAAAAATAGAGGACGAGATGATAAGCAGCATAAGACTGAACTCATTGCTCACAGCGCTCTACATCCATTACGCACTGATAATAGTGGCTTCATTGCTGGTCTATGACCTGGATTACCTTAATGTAATGCTGTACGGAATGTTCACAATAATCATTATCTTTATGGTTGTTTTCCGTTGGAGAATATGGCAAATGAAAAAGGAGGAGAAAGATGAATAACAGGATTAAGGTCGCCCGTGCCGGACAAGGAATGACACAGCAGCAACTTGCCGAGGCGGCAGGAGTGAGCCGGCAGACAATAAACGCGATAGAGAGCGGCAAGTTCGTACCATCGACAGTGCTGGCGCTGAAAATGGCAAGGATATTCGGCTGCAAGGTAGAAGATATTTTCCAACTGGGAGATGAGGACTAAAAGGCAACGAGGGCGCCGCAGCGCCCTCGTTGCCTTTTAGTCCTCATCTCCCTCCGTAAAGGAAATACCACCAATAGGTCCTTCCGAACTTGCGACGCACATAATTGTTGCGCATTAGCGCGTCGTCATACTCGCTTTCTATTCTGCGCAGTTCTTTAAAATCCCTGATGAGTGTTTCATCCCCGAACTCCAGAGTGTATCCGTCGGAAAACTCCGAAAGCAGCAGAAGCGCCTCGCGATAATGCTTGGGCAAAGAATCGGGAGCATATGTACCGCACATCTTCTTCAGTTCTGCCTCGAACTCAATCACCTGCTTCTCAAGCAACAAAGCCGTGAGGTAATAGTCGCGCGACGCTGTACCCAGCGTGTCGGCATAGGCAAGGCGGCGAAGATATGCAAGCACCTCTTCTTTATCTTCGGGAGCACCGCCAAGCATAGAGAACACGGTATCGGGGAGCAATGGCGATGTCTGCTCAGCAAAAGGCAGCAACCCCTCGGCACCGTAGAACTGAGGATACTCAAAAGCACGTTCGCCAAGCAGGTTCTCTTTTGCCATGATATATGCACGAAGCGCAGTAAGTTCACGCGAAGCGTCAAGTGAATAGTATCCTACATCAAGAGCGCCCTTTACATCACCTTCCTTGTGACGCGAAGCGGCAAGAGTCTCGCGTTTGAAGTTCTCCTCTCCGTTAGACAACGTACCCACGACAAGAAAGAGGATGACAAAAAGCACCAGATTACGCCATATTGTCCTGTTGGTGCTCATTGTCAGGTCCTTTATCTTCTCAAAGAGCACTCGCTGCAATATGAATGCCATTACGGCATAGAGAGAAAGCCCTACGGCAAACGTCACAATCCATTTAGTGCCCGACCAACCGCCTACATATATTGTGCGGTCGATATCGGTGAGAAACGCCAAAAGCAATGCCGAAGGCAGATAGGCCATGGCAGTCCATTCGCGTTTGAACTTTGCAAGCCTGTTGAGCCACACTGCAAGCAATGTAAGCAATGGTGAAACTATTGCAGCGACAAGATAACCGTTATAATTGAGTTTGCCTGTTGCAACATGGTCATACAGTGCCTCAAGCAACGGCGACTGATAAAAGGCTATGAAACAGAAAGAGAGCAAAGTAAAGAGTGTGGCACAAAAGCATGCCACAACTCTCTGCAAACGTTTCTCCTCTTTATTACGCATAGATTACTCCTTATTCTTCTTGAGTACAAGCGCTGTACGTGCAGGCAAGTATAGCAACAACCATCCTTTCTTGCGGCGCGCATGCAATTTGTCATACTGTGTGAAGTGTGTCTGTGTCTCGTCGACAAGGGCATTACCGCCGAACTGTGCCGAGTCGGTATTCAACACAATGGAATATGAGCCTTCGGGAACCAACAGGCCGTAATCGGTAAACGAACGGTTGTGACTGAAGTTGAATACAAAGATGAGGTCCTTGCGCGAGAACGCCAACACCTGGTCACCATCGTTGTGCCAGATTTCCTGCACCGGGCGGTTCTGGAAGTTACGTATATCACCAACGAGTTCAATCATAGCCTTGTCAAACTCGCCCAGCAACGTATAGTTATAGTTGGGATTGTCGACCAGACTCCACTGGCGGCGTGCATACTTATGGCTCCAGCCGTTACCCTCGCGTGGGAAGTCAATCCACTCGGGATGACCGAACTCGTTACCCATGAAGTTAAGATAACCGCCGTTTATTGTGGAGATAGTCATGAGGCGAATCATCTTGTGCAGAGCAATGCCGCGTGACACCATGTATGTCTCGTCGCCACGGTTGAAGTGCCAGTACATATCGGAGTCGATGAGACGGAAGATGATTGTCTTGTCGCCCACCAGCGCCTGGTCATGGCTCTCGGCATATGAGATTGTCTTCTCGTCCTTGCGGCGGTTGGTAAGTTCCCAGAAGATTTCCGACGGTTTCCAGTCCTCGTCCTTGCGTTCCTTTATTATCTTAATCCAGAAGTCGGGAATGTTCATTGCCATGCGGTAGTCAAAACCATAGCCGCCGTCCTCAATTGGAGAGGCAAGGCCGGGCATGCCCGATACCTCCTCGGCAATGGTTATCGCCTTGGGATTCACCTGATGAATGAGTCTGTTGGCAAGCGTGAGGTAACAGATGGCGTCGCCGTTCTGACCAAGGTTGTAGTAATCGGCATAACTGCAGAATGCTTCGCCAAGTCCATGGCTGTAGTATATCATTGATGTTACACCGTCGAAACGGAAACCGTCGAACTTGAACTCCTCAAGCCAGTACTTGCAGTTTGAAAGCAGGAAGTGCACGACCTCGTTCTTGCCATAGTCGAAACAGAGCGAATCCCATGCACTGTGTATGCGCTTGTCATCGCCGTAGAAATACTGCGCAGGGTCACCGGCAAGCAGGCCAAGGCCCTCGAGTTCGTTCTTAACAGCGTGCGAGTGTACAAGGTCCATGATTACTGCAATACCCATGCCATGAGCCGCGTCAATGAGTTCTTTCAGTTCCTCGGGAGTACCGAAACGTGAAGAAGCAGCAAAGAAATTCGATACATGGTAACCGAAACTGCCGTAATAGGGGTGCTCTTGAATGGCCATAATCTGAATGCAGTTGTAGCCGTCGGCCGCAATGCGCGGGAGCACCTTCTCGCGGAACTCGGTGTACGTGCCAACCTTTTCCTCTTCCTGTGCCATACCTATGTGGCACTCATAGATGAGCAACGGTGTGCGTTTGGGAACAAACTTGTTGTTCTTGAACTTATACTCCTGCTCGGGAGCCCACACCTGTGCGCTGAATATTTTTGTTGTCTCGTCCTGCACAACCCTGCGCACCCATGCCGGAATGCGCTCGCCGCAACCGCCTTTCCAGTAAACCTTCATCTTGTAGTGCTGTCCGTGGGCAAGTGCCTTCTTTGGCATTTTTCTCTCCCACACACCGCCGGCCAGCGGTTTGAGTTCATACTCGGGACGCTCCTCCCAGTTCGAGAAGTCACCTATTAACACAATCTTGGTTGCATTTGGTGCCCACTCACGGAACACCCAACCTGTAGATGTACGGTGCAGACCAAAGTAAAGATAACCTGTGGCAAAGTCAGACAGAGTCTGCCTGCCGTTCTTTGTCAACTCCTTTTCTCTGCTGAGAAAATAGCGATGGCGTCCTTCTATACTCAGATTATAAGGAGCCAGATAGCTGTCGCGTTCAACGAGTTTCAACATGGTTCTAAAGTATTATGGTTAGTTATTGTTTTTCTTTTCACTCATGGTTACGGTTATTCAACGGCAACCTTTATTACAATCTTCTTCACTGCCACAGGGGTTATTGCCGGCGCGTGCCCATCCTGCGGAAAGAAGATTACGAACTCGCCTTTCTTTACATTGAAATAGTCCCTTGCAGCAAAACCGGCAGGATAAAGCCCGGCGTCGTCACTCCCGACAAACTCGGTTGCAGGCAATTCATCCAAAGGAGTATATCCCATCGCCTCATCACCCGTAACAGGAACCTGTATGTCAATGTAACGGCGATGAACCTCTATACGCGCTTCCTCCTTGCTTTTGGGCTCAACCTCAAAGACATTGGCATATACCTTGTCACCGCAAATTTCGTTGCGACCTAAAGGCAGACTATTCAAGTCGTTGCTCCTTATGAACTCTATTGCTTTAGCGAAGTGCGGGTTCAATACTTCATATAAACCGATATTTTTCAACGAATCCAAAATCATAACAACACCTTTATTCCTGTTCCGATTGTCCTGAATTATACACACACTCACGCAGCACCTTGCCGCTCTTGTCCTTGACAATGAACTTACCGTTCCTCATACCCTCCTCAAAAGTCCCCTCATAGCGAAGCCCGTTCTTGTCCTCGGCAATTCCGGCACCATGTTCAAGGCCGTTCACAAAGCCGCCCTTGTATTTTACACCGTTGGCACGACGCAGTATACCGGTTCCGTGCATATTGTCATCCCTCCATTCACCTTCGTATACATCGCCGTTGCCCCATGTATATTTCCCTTTGCCATGACGTTTGTCGTCCTTCCACTCACCGTCATACACTGCTCCGCCCGGGAAAAGCATTCTGCCATGCCCCTGACGCACGCCGTTGCTGAAGTTTCCCTCATAGTATGTACCGTCGGCAAAGGTATATTTGCCATGCCCGTGCCATTCTCCCTTGGAAAAAGCACCCTCATAGACATCACCGTTGGCATACCTGACGGTTCCGTCTCCCTCATAAAGGTTATTCAGCCAACCACCTTCATATTCCGTGCTGTCGGACGCAAGATACGTACCCTGCCCCGAACGCATTCCATTGTTCCATTCACCAAGATAACGGCTGTTGTCGGGCCAAACGAATGTTCCCATGCCGTTACGTTTGTCGCCGCTCCACTCGCCCACATACGAACCGCCGTCGGCATAGAAATAACTGCCCGACCCGGAGCGCTCATTGCCGGCCCATGACCCGGCATAAAAATCACCGTTAGGATAATCCATACGACCATATCCGCACTGGCAATCCTCTTCCCATGCGCCGTTGTATACACGGCCATCGACAAAAGTGAAAACGCCCTGACCATGAAGATACCCCTCCTTGAACTCGCCTTCGTAGCGCTCACCGCTCTTGAAACGGTACACACCCTTGCCGTTGCGGAGTCCCTTCACGAAATCCCCTTCATAAACATCGCCGTTCTTGTATATTGCCTTCCCGAAACCACCGGGACGCTTACCCTTCATCTCACCCACATATACAGTACCATCCTTGAGAGTAAGTGCCTGCACCTTACCCTTTACCTTTGCCGAATCCTTGCGGAAAAGATTGGTAAGAGGAGAAAAACCCTCCTTGAAGACATCGGCAAGGGACTGCGATTGGGCCCGGACTGAAAGCCCAAGTAAAAAAAGTATTGAAAATATTGAAAGAATCTTTTTAACCATATTGTATCCAGGCAGAGGAACCATGCCGGAAACACGCGACAAAACACTCCACCTAAAACACAAAGATAATAACAAAGTTGAGAAACAACAATGTTGAGATGTTTTTTTTGCAAAAAATGAATCAACTGCCGGCGACAATCTCAATCATAGGTTGCCCGGAGAGATAGCGGCAAGCTACATCATGCAATTCATCCGCAGTGACACGCTTTACACTTCTTATATAATCATTTACAGACTCAAAAGGTACACCCGACAGCCACGCATTGATGAACGACTCCGATTTGGAGAAACGGTCTTCATACTCGCGGCACAGTTCACCAAGAATATAATTCCGCACAAGTTCAACCTCGGCCGCAGGAATAGGCTCATTGCACAAGCGGGAAATCTCATTATACACTTCCTGTACAAGCGGTGTCACATATGCGTTGTCGGCCTCGGAACCTATCATGAAAGCATATCGTTTTCCAAAGGCGTCAATCACCGAGTCGATGTGATATGTATATCCGTTATCCTCACGCACATTCTGCATTAGACGGCTGCCGAAATACCCACCAAGCAGCACCGAGAGGAAGCGGAACCTGTACAAATCCTCGACCGGCATATCGGGAAGCATGAAACCCATCTTCACTGCGCCCTGCAATGCGCCGTCGACTGCTATCCGGCGAGGAGCATACGCTGTCTCATATGGCGGCAACGGAGCCTCGGGCAACGCGCCTCCACTACCCCAATCACCGGTCCCGAATTTTTCGGCAAGTGCAGCAAGCATACCATCGTCGGCGTCACCGGCAAGGAAAAGCGTGCAGTTGCAGTTGTTGTAAACCCGGTTATAGTACCTGCGCAAATCGTCAACGGTAACGGCATCATAGTCTTCGAGTTGCACCATATATGCAAACTGGCTGCTTTCACCCCATAGGGAGTTCTCGAAATAGCGTTGCGACACGACATCGACCTTGTTGCTGTTCACAAGAAAATGGGATTTGTTGTTGCGTTTGAGGACTTCGAGGTTCGAGGAGGGGAAAAGCGGTTGCTTTATCATTTTCTCCAGCAGCGCAACCAAAGGCAAAAAGTGTTTGGACATGGTATAAAGCGTCATGTGGTTACACTCCTGCGAGGAGTAGACATCAATCCATGCACCATAGTAATCCAGTTCAGCTGATATATCATCGGAACTCATTGCACCCGCCCCCTCGCGCAGCATGCGGTTTACAAACATAGCCTGCAGTGGTTTGTCCTGCACACCATAGCCGCCCTTGAAAAGAATATCGAGCCTCACTACACCTTGACGCACGCCACCCATACGGTAAAGGCGCACACCATTGGGCATTATCTCTTCATGGGGTAATGCCAAATGGTCTATTGTAACCGGTAAAATCCTTGGTGACTGCATACAACGGGAACATCAATTGAAAAAGTCGGCAAAACCCTCATCCTCATCATCAGAAACTTCATCTGTCTCTATGGGAGTAATGAGTTCCACCTTATTTTCCTCACCGGCAGACTCCTCGTCAACCTCTATTTTCAGCAGAGTGCTTCCACACGGGTCGAAATCCTCGGGCACATCGAATTTCTCCTCCTGAGAGTAAGGAAGCGACTTGTCGGCGTATACCTTATTCATATATATACCCCAGATAGGCAATGCCATGGAGGCACCCTGACCGTCGGCCATGCGGTCAAAGTGAATGTCACGCTCTTCGCCGCCTACCCAGCAACCGGTAACAAGCGAAGGAGTGAATCCCATGAACCAACCGTCGGCATTGTTGTTCGTGGTACCGGTTTTACCGCCCATATCGGCATTTATCTTGTGGTCGCGGCGTATGCGGGTACCCGTTCCCTCATTGACCACCGCCCTGAGCATTTCAATCATCTTGTAAGAACTCTCCTCGCTTATAACCTCGTTCTTGCGTGCTGTGAACGTGGCAATCACATTGCCGGCATTATCTTCAATACGGGTTACCATAAGCGGAGCAGTACGTATGCCCTTGCCCACGAATGCCGTATAAGCGCTCACCATCTCTATTACCGAGGCCTCGCAGGGACCAAGGCAGAGCGACGGCACGGGCTGTATATCCTTATTCAGCAGACCGAACTGGTGTATGAGTTTCTTCAATGAATATGGGCTGAGCTTGCTCATGAGATAGGCCGAAATCCAGTTATTCGATGTCTGCAATCCCCATTTAAGGGTAACGGTCTCCCCTATCCTCTGTTTCGAAGAGTTCCTTGGGCTCCACAACTGACCGTTCTCGGTTACAATAGTCTGACGCACATTCTGTGTTTCATCACATGGCGAAAAACCATGCTCCATTGCCAATGAATAGAGGAAAGGTTTTATGGTAGAACCCACCTGACGGCGACCCACGCCTGCCATATCGTACTTGAACTGGTTGTAATCGGTGCCGCCCACATAGGCCTTCACCTCGCCGGTCAACGGGTCCATGGAAACAACACCGGTGCGCAGAAAGAACTTGTTGTACTTGAGCGAATCCATAGGAGTCATCACCGAGTCTTTCATACCCTCATAGGTAAACACTTTCATTTCGCGCGGTGTGTTGAAGGCCTCCACAATCTCCTCTTCGCTGTATCCGCTCTTCTTCATCGTGCGGTAGCGGTCGCTCTGCTTCATGGCACGCTTCATTATCTCCTCAACCTCATCGGTCTTGAGGTTCTCGGTAAACGGAGCAGTCTTCTTGCCCTTCTTTGCCTTGAAGAAACGCGGTTGCAAAGAACCTACCATGTGTTCCTCGACAGCCTCTTCAAGATAAGTCTGCATTCGCGAGTCGATGGTAGTGTAGATTTTAAGGCCATCGGTATATATGCTGTAGTTGCTGCCATCGGGTTTTGTATTCTTGTTGCACCAGCCATAGAGCGGGTCCTGTTCCCAATTCAGGGAATCTTCGTAATACTTCTGCATTTGCCAGCCGCGGTATTTTGATTTGTCGGGTTTCTTCGCGCTCATGTATATGCGCAGATACTCGCGGAAGTATGTGGCAATACCCGATTTGTGGTCGGCCGGATGATAGTCGAGCACAAGCGGCAAAGCCGAAAGAGAATCTTTCTCTTCGGCAGTGAGATAGCCGGCCTTCTCCATCTGCATGAGCACCACGTTACGCCTCTCCTTTGTCTTTTCGTTACGGCGACGCGGGTTATAAAGCGAAGAGTTCTTGCACATTCCCACAAGGGTGGCAGCCTCCTCTACCGACAGGTGTGCCGGCGATTTGCCGAAGTAGACATTAGCCGCACTCTTTATACCTACGGCATTGTTGCCGAAATCGTATTTGTTCAGATAGAGACTTATTATCTCTTCCTTCGTGAACAGGCGCTCAAGTTGCACCGCAATGACCCATTCTATGGGTTTCTGTGTTATACGCCCCAGCGTGCTGCCCGACACCTCGGTATAGAGAAGTTTGGCCAGCTGCTGCGTTATCGTGCTTCCTCCACCGGCATTCTCCTGACGCAGTATTCCTGTTTTCACAACAGCACGTACAAGAGACTTGGCGTCGATACCCGAATGTTCCTTGAAACGCACATCCTCCGTTGCTATTAGCGCACGTACCAGGTCGGGAGAAATGGAATCATACTCCACAAACACACGGTTCTCCTTGCTCAACGACCAGGTTCCCATGGAAACACCGTCGGCCGTGAACACCTGCGATGCGAACTTGTATTCAGGGTCGGCAATCTCGCTCATGTCGGGCACATAGCCCACCCAGCCTTTTGTAACGGAGAAAAAGTAGAGGAATATTGCAAGAAGCCCCAAGGCAAATGCAGTCCAAAGTCCTATAATGAATTTCTTAAGCATAATAGTCAATATTAATGCAAGAACGAAGACACGTTCCGCCGTTATTTCATTCTTGCAAAAATAATATAAATATTTAAAAGCCGCTTAAATTTATATCGTTTAGTTTTTTATAAATCAAAAATAGGATGTTTGCACGAAAGGATGACTGACGTAAACTTGTAATAGTTTCTCAATTGTTTCACGTACTGCTACAATACTCTACAATACTATTGACAGTCAGTACTGAACCAATTGCGGCCCAAAAACACAATCATACAGCAGAGAAAATTGCAGGTCTTACGCTTTGAATTCTCATAAAAGGAAGTAACTTTGCATTGTTCCGTGCCGGCAGTTACTCACTGCAGTTGCAAAAGGCACGTAACAAAGACATATTTAAAGGCGTTTACTACGCTTTGGTTTTGACGGTTAGAAATCCTGGAAAAATTTCAAATTGTCTGTCAAGAACAAAGCAACGTGAATGCCCCATAGGTGTGTTATATACATACCCAAGAATACCTGTATAGCCATTGGTGTACCCGCACGCCAACGGCAAACACCGGCATTGGAGGGATTGTTATACATACACGCGTGGGGTTCTGCGTTGCTCGTTTCGACAGACAGGGCAATTCCAGGAGCCTCTAACCGTGGAGCGAGCGACAGTGCAGGGCTTCACGCTTTTTTTGTGTCTTTACACTACCCTTTCATGTATAACCGGCGGTATCTGTAGCCCCTGACCGCACTTATCCCCATGACTACAGATGACGGTTAGTGAAGGAGATAAAAAACAAATCAAATCCAAGGAGCGTGTAGCTGAACGTGGCGAGGTCTTTACTGCTGAACGTGAGGTAAACGCCATGTGCGACCTCGTTGCTAATGAGTGCCTGCGACCAGACTCCCGTTTCTTGGAACCTGCTTGCGGTGACGGCAATTTCTTGGCTGTTATACTCAAACGCAAACTTGCCGAACTCCGCAGGAAATACAAGAAGAGCCCACGCGACTACGAAAAGCAAGCCATTGTCGCTATTGGCAGCCTCTACGGTGTGGATATAATGAACGACAATGTCATTGCCTGTCGTGAGCGTCTTTATAAAATTTGGAACGAGGAATATACCGGCCATTGCAAAGCCGAGGCTTCGGATGAAACACGCGAGGCTGCAAAGTTCATCATCAGCCGAAATATCA
>JAFQUE010000035.1 GCA_017408685.1 Bacteroidaceae bacterium
ACCTTTGTTCCAAGATGAGTTGTACATCAATGCAAATCACGCAAGTATGTAGAAATCAGAACAGTTGCCAACTCATTACCTCGTTCTTGAACTTTCCGCATAAACTTTTTATTCTTAGCGGATTATGAGATTATTCCAAAAATTAATGAATATTATTCTACACAAATGTTAAAAAATGCAATTTTGCAATAAACTACGAGGAAAAGTCAAAAAAAAAGAGCCGTTTTCGTCCCGAATGATTTATTTTTGCATAAAAATTGGGAGTTTTGTACCCAAACCAAAAAGAGACCATACAGGATGAATACCATAACCCACAAGAACTGCCCTTTGTGTAAAGGAAACGGAATAAGCAAACGTTTTGCATGCAAGGACCATTTTGCAACAGGCGAGGTATTCGACATTTATGAATGTGCGGAGTGCGGTTTCGTGTTCACGCAGGGCGTCCCCGACGAGAAGGAAATAGGACGCTACTATGAGTCACAGGATTATATATCGCACAGCGACACCAAGAAGGGACTTTTCAACAGGATATACCACATCGTGCGTTCGATAATGCTTGGCAGGAAGGCCAGGATAATTGAGAACCTTACACTGCTGAAGAACGGCAAAATATTGGACTACGGTGCAGGCACCGGTTATTTTGCACGCACAATGGAGAAGCGGGGATGGGATGTCACGGCAATAGAGAAGAGCCCGCAGGCAAGGGAACTGGCACTGAAGGAATTCGGTTTCGGCATGCTCCCCGAAGAGCACCTTGCAGAAATAAAGGATAGGTCGCTCGACGTGGTTACACTGTGGCATGTAATGGAACATATACAGGACCTTGACGGTTTTTGGGACGAACTCTACCGTATATTGGATGACACAGGAATTGCCGTAATTGCACTGCCCAACTGCAAATCGTACGACGCAAAGAGATACAATGAGGATTGGGCAGCCTATGATGTACCCCGGCACCTGTGGCACTTCACGCCCATGACAGTAATGCGCTGGGGCGAGAAACATGGTTTCATACTTGAGAGACAGATGACAATGCCTTTTGACGGTTTTTACATATCAATGCTAAGCGAGCGCTACAAAGGGATCCGCATGCCCGGCATTAAAGGTCTGTGGAACGGAGTGAAAGGATGGTTTGCAACATGCACACGCCGTGAAGCCAGCAGTTCCATAATTTACGTTTTCAGGAAGAAAAGATGAAAAGACCGATATTCAAAGTACAGACCCTCAGTGTATATATCAGTACCACATTGGTGCTGCTGTTGTTGGGAGTGATGGGTATAATGCTCGTTGCAGCGACAGGTGTATCAAAGGAGATTCACAACAACCTTGAGGTATCTGTAATCATCAACAGCGATACCGAGGAAACAGATATCCTCAAACTGAAGGAAAGGTTAGGCAAGGAGCGTTATATACAAGATATAACATATATATCAAAGGAGCAAGCGCTCGAGGAGCAGAAGGCCGAATTGGGAGCCGACCCGGTGGAACAGTTAGGGTACAACCCTTACGAAGCCGAACTGTGCCTGACATTGCAACCCCAATATGCCAACAGCGACTCGCTTCAGACAATTGAGGACAAACTGCTAAGAAACAAGAATATAAAAGAGGTCATATACCAGAAGGACCTTATGAATTCCGTGAACGAAAGCCTGAAGAAGGCCGGTGCTGCGATGTTGTTGTTTCTTGTATTGTTGACCATTATATCATGGTCGCTCATAAGCAACATGGTACGTTTGTCGATATACTCTAAACGATTCCTGCTGCACACGATGAAACTGACCGGAGCAACATGGAATTTTATACGCAAGCCGTTCATAATAAGCAATATATGGATTGGATTTTTCTCGGGTATAATGGCAAACGCCTTGCTGGGAGCAAGCCTTTACCTGTTGCTCGACAGAATGCCCGCACTCACACATTACCTTCCCTTGGAGGGCGTTGCCGTGGTGGGAGCGGCAGTAATGCTTTTCGGAATAATAATCTGCAATCTGTGCGCGTTCAGGTCGGTAAACCGTTTTCTGCGTATGCGCAACAATGATTTATATTTTATTTAAGGACAACAATGGACAAATCTAAATTCGCATTCGGCAAGACCAACTACATACTGCTCGCAATAGGAGCGGTTGCAATTGTCGTCGGGTTCATAATGATGACAGGACCAAGTTCCACAGAGACCATGTTCGAACCGGACATATTCAGTTTCAGAAGAGTAAAACTGGCACCGGCAATATGTTTCTTGGGATTTGTATTCATGATAGTATCCATTATGGTCAAGCCAAAGGAGAAGAACAGCGACAATAACAAATAACAGGGAAAAGAGATATGTCGGACCTATCAACATTTGAAACCATAATCATTGCCATTGTAGAGGGACTCACCGAGTTTCTTCCCGTATCGTCGACGGGACATATGATTATAGCCCAGAACCTACTGGGAGTAGAAAGTACTGAATTCGTGAAAGCATTCACATTCATTATACAGTTTGGAGCAATACTGTCGGTGGTGGTACTTTACTGGAAGCGTTTCTTCCACCTGAACCACACGCCTGCACCCGAGGGCGCAAGCCCGCTCAAACGGTTCCTGCACAAGTATGACTTCTATTGGAAACTGCTTGTGGCATTCATTCCTGCGGCAGTGCTCGGACTGCTGTTCAGCGACATGATTGACGCCATGCTCGAGAGCGTACAGGTTGTTGCAATAACACTGATACTCGGAGGTATCTTCATGCTGTTCTGCGACAGGATATTCAACAAGGGAAGCGAAAGCACTGAACTCACCGAGAAACGCGCATTCTGGATAGGTATGTTCCAGTGCATTTCAATGATTCCCGGTGTGTCGCGCTCAATGGCAACGATTGTGGGAGGTATGGCACAGAAACTCACACGCAAGAAAGCCGCAGAGTTCTCGTTCTTCCTTGCCGTACCAACCATGTTCGCAGCAACAATGTTCAAGATGTTGAAACTGTTCATGGACCCTGCCGGCATGGAGATTATCACCAACAACATGGGCACACTGCTCATTGGAAACATTGTGGCATTCATAGTAGCGCTGCTTGCCATAAAATTTTTCATAAGTTTTGTCACCAAATACGGTTTCAAGGCTTTCGGTTGGTACAGAATTGTTGTAGGAGGAGCAATACTGCTTCTGTTGTTTACCGGACATAACCTTACTATTGCATAATGGATTTTGTTGCAGGAGAGGTAATACCTATATATAAACCATACACTTGGACGTCGTTCCAGATAGTGAACAAGATACGCTACCACCTTAGCCGCAAATACGGCATAAAGAGATTCAAGGTCGGGCACGCGGGGACACTTGACCCGTTGGCGACAGGCGTGTTGCTGCTATGCACAGGAAAGGCAACCAAGAGAATAGAGGAGTTGCAGAGCCAAACAAAGGAGTATGAGGCCGAAATTATGCTCGGCGCCACAACGCCATCGTACGACATGGAGCACCCGGTGAATGCCACGTACCCGTATGAGCACATTACAGAGGAGGCCGTAAGGGAGGTGCTTGAAACATTTGTGGGTGACATTGCACAACGCCCGCCGCTCTTCAGCGCATGCAAGGTCGACGGCAAACGCGCCTATGACCTCGCACGCAAGGGAAGCGACATGGAACTTGCGCCCAAACAGATACGCATAGACTCCATTGAACTGCTGCAATGTGAACTACCGAAGATAAAAATACGTGTCGTGTGCGGCAAAGGCACATACATACGCTCGCTGGCCCGCGACATTGGCGAGGCGCTTGGTAGCGGAGCATACCTCACGGCACTCGCACGTACCCGCATTGGAGAATATAAATTAAATGATTGTATAAACCCTGAGACATTCCAGGAATGGCTTGAAAAACAATTAGAACCATGACAGAAGATCATTTTTACATAAACGGACAGCACATGAAGTTGTCGCAGTTCAAGTACAAGTTACCCGAGGAGCGCATTGCACTCTACCCTGCAGAGTGCCGCGATGAGTCACGCCTGCTTGTCCTCCACAAGAAGACCGGCGAAATTGAGCACCGCGTATTCAAGGAGGTTATTGATTATTTCGATGAAAAGGACCTTTTCGTAATGAACGACAGCAAGGTATTCCCCGCACGCCTCTATGGCAACAAGGAGAAGACCAATGCTCAGATTGAGGTATTCCTGCTTCGCGAACTCAACGAGCAGTTCCGCCTGTGGGATGTACTTGTTGACCCTGCCCGCAAGATAAGAATAGGCAACAAACTCTATTTTGGCGAGGACAACTCGATGGTTGCAGAAGTAATCGACAACACAACTTCACGCGGACGTACACTCCGTTTCCTCTATGACGGACCGCACGACGAGTTCAAGAAGGCACTCTTTGCGCTCGGCGTTGCTCCACTGCCCGAGGACTTCAAGCGCCTGCGCAAGGAAGAACCGGAGGACCTTGACAACTTCCAGACATACTTCGCGAAGAAAGAGGGTTCGGTTACGGCATCGTTCGCAGGACTGCACTTCACACGCGAACTCATGAAGCGCATGGAAATCAAGGGTATTGACACCGCATTCGTTACCATGCACACCGGCCTTGGCTGTTTCCGCGAGATTGACGTGGAGGACCTCACCAAGCACAAGATGGACAGCGACCTCATAAGCGTAGACACCGAGGCTGTGCAGCTCGTGAACAAGGCGAAGGCCGAAGGCCGCCGCATTTGTGCTGTGGGAACATCGGTACAGCGCGTGCTCGAGACAGCCACCCTCACCGGCGGCATGCTCAAGGAGTACGACGGCTGGACAAGCAAATTCATATTCCCCGAGTACGATTTCCACGTTGCCAACTGCATGATAGCCAACTTCTATGCACCCTACTCTACCATGCTCATGCTCACTACTGCATTCGGCGGGTACGACAATGTGATGAACGCATACAACGTTGCTGTGAAAGAAGGCTACCGTTTCGGTCTATACGGCGACGCAATGCTAATCATAGACTAATGACAAAGAGATTATACCTTGGCTTGGGTACAAACTTGGGCAACAAGAGGGAGAACCTGACGCGAGCGATAGAAGCCCTATCGCTCGCGCTCGGTAAATGCGTGACACAATCGTCATTCATAGAGACTGAACCATGGGGGTTTGAAAGCAACAACAGTTTTCTCAACTGCGTGGCAGCATTCGATACCGACATTGCACCGCTTGAACTGCTCGATACCACAGAGCGCATTGAACGCATGCTGGGACGCACGCAAAAGTCACAGGACGGCAACTACCATGACCGCGTAATAGACATAGACATACTGCTCTACGGAGACAATATAATAGAAAGCGACAGGCTCACAATCCCCCACCCGCTCATGCACAGTCGCACATTCGTGCTCGAACCACTTGCCGAAATTGCACCGGATACCATTCACCCCCTACTGGGCAAAAAAATAACAGAACTGTTGGACGAAGTTTGAGATTACAAGTTCTAACACCGGTGCGCAGACCGTTTGCTTTAATACCCTAAAGTTAATTAATTAAAAAAGCAAGCAATAATGCTGTAAATACAGGAAAAGTGATTACCTTTGCGTTGAAATAGGGCCTCGAGGGGCTGTGTGTGGAAAGATTTGACTGCTTGCAACCACGGTAAAAAATGCTAAAAGCCCCTTCAGAGGGCATTTGTAAAGGCAATTCGCCGGCATAAGTTATCCCACACATAGTTACCGAAGGACTTGCATGACAAACAAGCAAATTATTAACCACGCCCGCCGGGACACTGGATTTTGGCAGTCCCAGGGCATAATACAGAAAAACTATGGGATATCTATTCACATCAGAATCAGTTTCAGAGGGGCACCCCGACAAGGTGGCCGACCAGATTTCGGACGCAGTGCTTGACCAGCTCATAGCCTTTGACCCACAGTCAAAGGTTGCATGCGAGACACTCGTGACAACAGGACAGGTGGTTATTGCCGGCGAGGTGAAGTCATCGGCCTACGTTGACCTGCAGGACATTGCACGCCGCGTAATCAACAAGATCGGTTACACAAAGAGCGAGTATATGTTCGACGGTAACTCATGCGGCATTTTCTCGGCAATCCATGAGCAGAGCGCCGACATCAACCGCGGTGTAGAACGTCAGGACCCCATGTCACAAGGTGCCGGCGACCAGGGTATGATGTTCGGTTACGCAACGAACGAAACCGAGAACTACATGCCGGTTTCGCTTGACCTGTCGCACCTTATCCTTACCGAACTTGCCGAAATACGCCGCGAGGGCAAGGAGATGACCTACCTGCGCCCCGATTCAAAGAGCCAGGTGACAATAGAGTACAACGACGAGAACAAACCTGTGCGCATTGACACAATAGTTGTATCGACACAGCACGACGACTTTATACTGCCCACAGAGGAGGGCGCAGAGGCGCAGTTGGCAGCCGACGCGGCACAGGTGGCAAAGATAAAGGAGGATGTAATCAATATACTCATGCCGCGCGTGAAGGCAAAGATTGCCTCACAGAGTGTTCTTGCGCTCTTTGGCGACAACATCAAATACCATGTGAACCCCACCGGCAAATTCGTTATCGGCGGCCCTCACGGCGACACAGGCCTCACAGGACGCAAGATTATCGTTGACACATACGGCGGCAAGGGAGCACACGGCGGCGGCGCATTCAGCGGCAAGGACCCCAGCAAAGTTGACCGCAGTGCAGCATACGCGGCGCGCCACATAGCAAAGAACCTTGTTGCGGCAGGCGTTGCCGACGAGGCACTCATACAGCTCTCTTACGCCATTGGTGTTGCCGAGCCTGTGAGCGTGTTCGTGAACACATACGGCACCGCAAAGGTTACCCTCACCGACGGCGAGATTGCCGAGAAGGTAAAGGCACTCTTTGACCTGCGCCCCAGAGCAATCGAGGAGCGCCTTAAACTGCGCAACCCAATCTACAGCGAAACGGCGTCATATGGCCACATGGGCCGCAAGCCACAGACGGTGACAAAGCGTTTCGAATCGCGTTACCTGGAGACCAAGGAGGTTGAGGTAGAACTCTTCACATGGGAGAAACTCGACTACGTGGAGAAGGTGAAGGAGGCATTCGCACTCTAAAGGTTGCGAGAACACTCAATAGCAGAGAAGAATGTTGAAGTTCGGCGACTGGATAAACCGTAAAAGGCACAACAGGGGGTTTGGCATACAATCCCCCTCGGCCTTTTTCTTCATTACCCAGGTGCTGAGGGAGAGATTGCCATACTATGCGTATGACAGGCTTGACAGAATTGCAGAGTGCTGCAATGAAATGAGCGTGAAAAGGTGCCGCAGACTCTTCAGGATAGCCAACGACATTACACCGGCAAGTGCCATAACAGTGGCGTCGACAACAGCCGCATGTGCAATAGGCAGTGCCTGCAGCAGGATTCCCAAACAGTTCATCAGCAACAACAAGGAAACAAGTCACGAAGTTGCCAGACACCTTGCCGGCTGCAGTTGCAGTCGCCTTTGCGGCGACACGCTGCAACTTCTAAAGAAGTGCCTTGAAGAGAACAAGGGTACAGGATTGCTCTACATAGGACCGTGCGACAACCAGAAAGAACTGCTCGAGGCTGCCATGGAGCACACAAACAAAGAGAGTGTAATCATTGTTGAAGGCATACACCGCAGCAAACGGCACTTCGAATGGTGGCAACAGGCAATTAGCGACCCAAGGACAATTGTCACATATGACATGTACAGCATGGGAATACTCTTCTTCAACAATGAGAAGCAAAAGCAGAACTACACACTCAAGAGATAAAGACCATGAAAAAAGCCACAATATACACAGGAAGCGGCGACACTGGTACAACGTCACTGATAGGCAACACACGGGTGCGCAAGAACCACCCGCGCGTGGAAGCATACGGCACCATTGACGAACTTAATGCCCATTTGGGCATGCTCTGCGCAGTATTGGACAACAACGACACAAAGGTCTTCATTGAATACGTAGAGAACAGCCTCATTACACTTTGCAGTTACCTTGCCACAGAAAAGGAGTGCAAGTGCGCCATTGGAACCGAGGAGATTGCCCGCATTGAGAATGCCATAGACATGCTTGAGGCAGCACTGCCACCCATGCATGAGTTCCTGCTTCCCGGAGACAATGAGGTCGCAGCCCGTGCAAACGTGTGCCGCACAGTATGCCGCCGTGCCGAAAGGGCAATGGTTGCGCTACAGGAAAACTGCCCGATAGAACACTGTGCAATGGTTTTCATCAACCGTCTTTCCGACTATCTTTTCCTGCTCCAGCGCAGTCTCATGCAAGGCACCGAAAAAAAGTGGCAAAAGTCTTGTAGATAAACAAAATTAGACTACTTTTGCACGCACTTACAAAAAGTACTAACAAATAAAATTTATAATATGTATTGGACACTGGAATTGGCATCTAAACTGGAAGACGCACCATGGCCTGCAACAAAAGATGAGCTCATCGACTACGCAGTACGTTCAGGTGCACCATTGGAAGTTATTGAGAACCTGCAGGAAATTGAGGACGAGGGTGATGTATACGAAAGTATCGAGGACATCTGGCCCGACTACCCAAGCAAAGAGGACTTTTTCTTCGACGAAGAGGAGTATTAAGATTTAGAAATTGGTTTAACCATTTATTTTCAACAGGGAAGCAAGTAAAAACAAACTTGTTTCCCTTATTTTTTGTTCGTTTAAATGCGGAATATACATGTTTATCTGTTGTATTCCGAGAATAAACCTGTTTATTTACTAACCTTCTTTAGCCCCCTCTTTTTTGTTAAATCAAGTGAAACAAAAATAGATTTCCACCAAGAACTATTGACAACGGCATGCACGTTTTGTATATTTGCTTTTGAAAGTGGACTCAAAGTGGCAAATCAGCAACCTTGCAGAAAAGGTCACACGGTAATTTTGCATTGTAATTTTAAAAATGCAGTAACCATGAGTAACTTTTTTAACAACGGCCAGAGAATGCCAAACATCTTTGAGAGAGCAAGAGCGTATGATAATTGGAATGAAGGAAACTTTCAACCGCAAGAAGATGGCTATGAAGACACATACAACACCCTCTCCAATGATGAAAAGAGTTTTGTATATAGACACCCAATTCTTGCATATAAGTTCAACAAAAATGCCAATAAGGCTAAGAGTGCTGTAGAGCATTTTCCAGACAAAGAAGATGGTTACGGCGATGCTGTCAGACATTGTTATTGGTGTGCTTTAAACCAAGTTTCTGCAGGTTACAAATCTCCTCTTGCAAAAGAATTTGGAGATGCACACGAAAACAAACCTACAAACAAACCAAATGCAAAAAAGATGGACTTACATAACAACTCTATTGGTTATTCACTAGGGAACGAAGCTATAAAAAACAATTGGAATGAGGAAGAATTATTAAACAACGTAATAAATGCAGCAAACAATGGGAAACTTTATATGCTTAAATAACGCCATAATCACAATATTGACAACACTGTTACTCACTGGTTGTACACCAAGAGAGCCTAAACTTGACTTACAACTTAAAACACAACCGACAGAACAAGTTTTCTCTTTTGCAAATTATTGCGAAGGTCATTTTGACAGCATATATATAATACACCCTTATGATGATGAAAAGGTTATCTGGTCATTGCCTTATAAAATGTCAAAAAGACTAAGAGAAAAATGCAGTTATACACTAGACGACACATATGCAAGAATCCTCTTTATAAATAACGGTACTGTAAAAGCATATAGTGAAATAGAAGCCAAGTATGCATCTTTTTCCTTTATCAAGTTTCCGAATAATAAACCAATATTATATTTCAAACAAGATTTAATCTTAGATAAAGACAGATATGTTCATATATACAAAGAATAGTATTTCTGCGTATTTTAGCGTAAAATAAACTTGTTTATTCAAGAAATTTTCGTCCTAAATCGTTGATATTCAAACACCATTAACTTCTTCAACGAAGAGGAGTATTAAGATTTAGCAATCAGTTAAACAATTGATTTTAAATAGGAAAACAAGCAAAAACAAACTTGTTTCCCTTATTTTTTTGTTCGCTTAAATGCGGAATAAACCTGTTAATCTGTTGTGTTCCGAGAATAAACTTGTTTATTCACATACCTTCTTTAGTCCCCTCATTTCTGTTAAATCAAGTGAAACAAAAGAGATTTCCACCAATAACTATTGACAACGGCATGCACGTTTTGTATATTTGCTTAAAAGTGGCAATTCAGCCTGGTCGTAGTGGTATTGCCATTCATTCTGGTAATTATGGAAAGGACACGGAAGGCTGTTTCTTGCCTGGCGATAATTATTCATATAATAAAGTGACAGAGACTTATAGTGTCTGGAATTCTAAGAAAAAAACAAAAGAACTTTTTGATTTTTTTGGCAATTACGGACATAATGGAATAAAAATAAACGTAAACTCCGAGTAATTATATTTTTAGAAACAATAAATCTTATGAAACGCTTTTTTCTTACACAATTACTGTTTGCAGCATTTCTTTCAACAGCTACAGCGCAATATTTTCCCATTGACACTGCAAGACTAAACAATGCATATAGGGCATTATTGCAAAATCCACAATCCACAAAATTGCAATTGGATTTTTTCAGAGCGTTTCCTGAAAATTGGGACGATTTTAACTCTACATACAAATACAGCGACAAAGATGGGTACGACTTGTCAATGTATAGTCGAGCATATGAGCACATAAAGGCACTCGCGGAATGTTATGCAATAAACGACACTCTATACTGCAACAGACTAATGGCATTATCGGTTGGAGCGTCGCTTGATGCAGACGCCCCTAACTATCTGCAAACATTATTGCACGACACAATGCAAGAAAAGAATGATGTATTCATTCATTGTTTATCAAAAATAGAAAAGGGGCACCAAATGCAATTCTGGCAATTCTTTTGGTCAAAT